>NZ_LEKR01000002.1:0-204983 GCF_001580555.1 Stenotrophomonas sp. DDT-1 | reverse complement strand
CCAGGAGCAGAACCAGGGCTGGCTGACCGACGAACTGATCGCCGGCGTGGCCAAGTACCTGGACCTGCCGCCGGTGTGGGCCTACGAGGTCGCCAGCTTCTACTCGATGTTCGAGACCGAGAAGGTGGGCCGCAACAACGTGGCCATCTGCACCAACATCAGCTGCTGGCTCAATGGCGCCGAGGACATCGTGCGCCATTGCGAGAAGAAGCTGGGCATCAAGCACGGTGAATCGACCCCTGACGGCCGCGTCTACCTCAAGCGCGAGGAAGAGTGCCTGGCCGGCTGCGGTGGCGCGCCGATGATGGTCATCAACGGTCACTACCATGAGCGTCTGACCCTGGAAAAGGTCGACGAGCTGCTGGACGGGCTGGAGTAAGGGCATGGCACATCACCACGAATCCAAGGGTCCGGTCGGCCCCGCGCCGCTGCCGCACCAGGTGGTCTATACCACCTTGCATTACGACACCCCGTGGTCGTACGAAAGCTACCTGAAGACCGGTGGCTACGCTGCCCTGCGCAAGATCCTCGAAGAGAAGATCCCGCCGGAGCAGGTCATCGAGATGGTCAAGGCCTCGGGCCTGCGCGGCCGCGGTGGCGCAGGCTTCCCGACCGGCCTGAAGTGGTCCTTCATGCCCAAGGGCAACATGCAGAAGTACATCCTCTGCAACTCGGACGAATCCGAGCCGGGCACCTGCAAGGATCGCGACATCCTGCGCTACAACCCGCATTCGGTGGTGGAAGGCATGGCGATCGCCTGCTACGCCACCGGTTCGACCGTGGGCTACAACTACCTGCGCGGTGAATTCCACCACGAGCCGTTCGAGCACTTCGAGCAGGCCCTGGCCGACGCCTATGCGAACGGCTGGCTGGGCAAGAACATCCTCGGCAGCGGCGTGGACATCGACATCTACGGCGCGCTGGGCGCCGGCGCGTACATCTGCGGCGAAGAAACCGCGCTGATGGAATCGCTGGAAGGCAAGAAGGGCCAGCCGCGTTACAAGCCGCCGTTCCCGGCCAACTTCGGCCTGTACGGCAAGCCGTCGACGATCAACAACACCGAAACCTACGGTTCGGTGCCGGCGATCATCCGCAACGGCCCGGAGTGGTTCAAGGGCCTGAGCCTGACCGCCAACGGCGGCCCGAAGTGCTTCTCGGTGTCCGGCTGCGTGCAGAACGGCGGCAACTTCGAAGTACCGCTGGGCACCACCTTCGACGACCTGCTGGAAATGGCCGGTGGCCTGCGTCCGGGCCGCAAGCTCAAGGGCGCGATCCCGGGCGGCGTGTCGATGCCGGTGCTGACCGCGGCCGAGCTGAAGGGCCTGCCGATGGACTACGACACCATCCGTGCGCTGGGCTCCGGCCTGGGCTCGGGTGCGATCGTCGTGCTCGACGACAGCGTCTGCTGCGTCAAGTTCGCCTGCCGCATCAGCCAGTTCTTCCACAAGGAATCCTGCGGCCAGTGCACCCCGTGCCGTGAAGGCACCGGCTGGATGCACCGCGTGCTGGAGCGCATCGTCGCCGGCAAGGCCACGATGGAAGACCTGCACCAGCTGAAGGCAGTGGCCGGGCAGATCGAAGGCCACACCATCTGTGCGTTCGGCGAAGCGGCTGCATGGCCCATCCAGGGCTTCCTGCGCCAGTTCTGGGACGAGTTCGAGTACTACATCGTCAACGGTCATTCGATGGTTGACGGCAAGAAGGTGGAGGCAGCCGCTGCATGAGCGCGCAACCCGTGAATCCGAGCGTCCCACCCGATCACGTCACCATCGAGATCGATGGCAAGTCGCTGGTCGTGCCCAAGGGCTCGATGATCATCCAGGCGGCCGACAAGGCCGGCATTCCGATTCCGCGCTTCTGCTATCACGAGAAGCTGCCGATCGCCGCCAACTGCCGCATGTGCCTGGTGGACGTGGAGAAGTCGCCGAAGCCGGCGCCGGCCTGTGCCACCCCGGTGATGGACGGCATGAAGGTCGCCACCCGCAGCGAGAAGGCGCTGAAGTTCCAGCGCTCGGTGATGGAGTTCCTGCTCATCAACCACCCGCTGGACTGCCCGATCTGCGATCAGGGCGGCGAGTGCGAGCTGCAGGACGTGTCGCTGGGCTATGGCCGTTCGGTCAGCCGCTTCAACGAGCGCAAGCGTGTGGTGCCTGACGAGGACATGGGTCCGCTGGTTGCCACCGAGATGACCCGCTGCATCCAGTGCACCCGCTGCGTCCGCTTCACCGCCGACGTTGCCGGTACCTACGAACTGGGTGGCATGTACCGCGGTGAGAACCTGCAGATCGGTACCTTCGACGGCAAGCCGCTGACCACCGAGCTGTCCGGCAACGTCGTCGACGTCTGCCCGGTCGGCGCGCTGACCAACAAGGTGTTCCAGTTCCGCGCCCGCCCGTGGGAACTGACCGCGCGCGAGTCGCTGGGCTATCACGACGCGATGGGTTCGAACCTGTTCCTGCACGTGCGTCGCGGCGAAGTGCTGCGCACCGTGCCGCGCGACAACGAAGCCGTGAACGAGTGCTGGCTGTCCGACCGTGACCGCTACTCGCACCAGGGCCTGTACAGCGAAGACCGTGCGGTCAAGCCGCTGCGCAAGGTCAACGGCGAGTGGAAGGAAGTGAGCTGGGCCGAAGGCCTGGCCGCGGCCGCCGAAATCCTCAAGGCCAACCAGGGCGACAACCTGGGCGTGCTGGTGCACCCGTCGACCTCGAACGAGGAAGGCGCACTGCTGGCCCGCCTGGCCAAGGGCCTGGGCTCGGGCAACATCGACCACCGCATCAACAACCGCGATTTCTCCGACGCCGCAACCGCCGAAGTGTTCGGCCTGCCGCTGGCTGAGATCGAGGGCGCCGACCGCATCGTGGTCCTGGGCAGCAACATCCGCCACGAACTGCCGCTGCTGCACGCTCGCCTGCGCAAGGCGCAGACCACCAAGGGCGCGAAGATCCACGTCGTCAATCCGGTGGACTTCGACTTCGCCTTCAGTGTCGCCGGCAAGCAGATCGTTGCCCCGTCGAAGTTCGTCGACGCGCTGGCCAACGCCGAGCTGCGTTCGGCCGTGCAGGGCGGCAACAACACCGTGCTGATCGTTGGTGGCATCGCCGAGAACCACCCGCAGGCTGCCGCGATCCGCGCTGCCGCGCGTGACTTCGCTGCCGCTACCGGTGCCAAGCTGTGCCGCATCCCGCAGGGCGCCAACGCCGTTGGCCTGACCCGCGCCGGCGTGCTGCCGGCCGGCAAGGACGTCGCCGCGATGCTGGCGCAGCCGCGCCAGGCCTACGTGGTGTACGGCCTCGAGCCGGGCCTGGACTTCGCCGACGCCCCGGCCGCCCGCAAGGCGCTGGCCGGTGCCCAGGTGGTGGCCTTCAGCCAGTTCGCCTGCGCCTCGACCCGCGACGTTGCCGACGTGATCCTGCCGATCGGTGCGCTGCCGGAAATCGATGCCACCCTGACCAACCTCGATGGTCGCGAGCAGTCGGCCCGTGCCGGCGGCAAGCTGCCGGGCGAGGCCCGCGAAGGCTGGCGCGTGCTGCGCGCACTGGGCGGCGACATGGCGCTGGCCGGCTTCGACTTCACCGACCTGGCCGGCCTGCGTGCCAGCCTGGCCCCGGTGTCGGTCACCGTCGCTGCTTCGGCGCAGCCGGCGGTTGCCGGCGAAGGCCTGGAAGTGGCTTCGACCGCCGCGATCTACCGCACCGATGCGGTGGTCCGTCGCGCGCCGGCGCTGCAGTCGCATCCGCTCAACAACGCCCCGCGCATCGTGCTGAACGCTGAAGATGCCGCTCGCCTGCAACTGCAGGAAGGGCAGATGGCCAAGGTCGGCACCGATGCCGGCAAGGCCACCCTGCCGGTGGTGGTCGACGCCCGCGTCGCTGCGGGTTCGGTCTGGATTGAATCGGGCCACGGCGCGACCGCGCCGCTGGGTGCCGCTCGCGTATCGGTGGTGGCTGCATGAACGAATTGCTGTTGAACGCGGTCGACCCGCTGCACCAGTGGCTGCTGGGCCTCGGTGACATCGGCGCACTGATCTGGATCATCCTGAAGATCCTGGTGATCACCGTGCCGGTGATCATCTCGGTGGCCTTCTATGTGGTCTGGGAACGCAAGCTGATCGGCTGGATGCACGTCCGCCACGGCCCGATGTACGTGGGCATGGGCATCTTCCAGGCCTTCGCCGACGTCTTCAAGCTGCTGTTCAAGGAAGTGGTCCAGCCGAGCAGCGCCAACAAGGCGATCTATCTGCTGGCACCGCTGATCACCCTGGCCCCGGCCTTCGCGGCCTGGTCGGTGGTCCCCTTCGATTCGCAGATCGTACTGTCCAACGCCAACGCCGGCCTGCTGTACCTGCTGGCGATGACCTCGCTGGGCATCTACGGCATCATCCTGGCCGGTTGGGCATCGAACTCGAAGTACGCGTTCCTGGGTGCCATGCGCGCCTCGGCGCAGATGATCAGCTACGAAATCGCCATGGGCTTCGCCCTGGTCGGCGTGATGATCGCCTCGGGCAGCCTGAACCTGAGCAACATCGTCGCTGCGCAGGCCGGCAGCTCCGGTTTCTTCGACTGGTTCCTGCTCCCGCTGTTCCCGCTGTTCGTCATCTACTGGGTGTCGGGCGTGGCTGAAACCAACCGCGCGCCGTTCGACGTGGTGGAAGGCGAGTCGGAAATCGTTGCCGGCCACATGGTCGAGTACTCCGGCGGTGCGTTCGCCCTGTTCTTCCTGGCCGAATACGCGAACATGATCCTGATCAGCTTCCTGATCTCGATCTTCTTCCTCGGCGGCTGGCTGAGCCCGGTCCAGGGCTGGGTTGATCTGGGTAACGTCTCGCCGCTGGTCGACTGGATCTGGAAGGGCGGTGCACCGTGGCTGTTCGTCAAGGTGTTCTTCTTCGCCAGTGCCTACATCTGGTTCCGTGCCAGCTTCCCGCGCTTCCGCTATGACCAGATCATGCGCCTGGGCTGGAAGGTCTTCATCCCGCTGGCCATTCTGTGGATCGCGGTTACCGCCGTCATGGTGTTCTTCGGCGTGATTCAAAAGGGCGTCTAAGTGATGAACAGGATTACCCATTACTTCAAGAGCCTGCTGCTGCTCGAACTGCTGGCCGGCCTCTGGCTGACGCTGAAGTACAGCTTCAAGCCGAAGTACACGATGATGTACCCGATGGAGAAGTTCCCGCAGTCGCCGCGCTTCCGTGGCCTGCACGCCCTGCGCCGTTATCCCAACGGCGAAGAGCGCTGCATTGCCTGCAAGCTGTGTGAAGCGGTGTGCCCGGCGCTGGCCATCACCATCGACTCGGCCAAGCGCGAGGACGGCACCCGCCGCACCACCCGCTACGACATCGACCTGTTCAAGTGCATCTTCTGCGGCTTCTGCGAAGAAAGCTGCCCGGTGGACTCGATCGTCGAAACCCACATCCTCGAGTACCACTTCGAGAACCGTGGCGAAAACATCGTTACCAAGCCGCAGCTGCTGGCCCTTGGCGACCGTCTCGAGTCCGAGATCGCCGAGCGTCGTGCCGCCGATGCCGCTTACCGCTGAGGTCGAGAGATGGATTGGGTAAATATCGCTTTCTGGGTGTTCGCCATCGCGGCAACGGTTTCGGCCGGTGCGGTGATCAGCGTGCGCAACCCGGTTCACGCCGTGCTCTGCCTGGTGCTGACCTTCTTCTCCATTGCCTGCGTGTGGCTGCTGGTGGGTGCCGAGTTCCTCGGCGTGGCCCTGGTGCTGGTCTATGTCGGCGCGGTGATGGTGCTGTTCCTGTTCGTGGTGATGATGCTGGACATCGACCCCACCAAGCTGCGTGAGGGCTGGGTGCGCTACCTGCCGGTCGGCCTCATTGTCGCGGTGGCGATGCTTGCGCAGATGCTGATCCTGATCGGCGTCAAGGCACGCTCGGTCACGCCGTTCCCGGCCGACAACGCCGCTGCGGTCGCCGCCGACAGTTCCAACATCACCTGGCTGGCACGCACGCTGTTCACCGAGTACCTGCTGCCGTTCGAGTTCGCCGCCGTCATCCTGACTGTGGCCGTGGTTGCCGCCGTCATGCTGACCCTGCGCCGCCGTACCGGCGTCAAGAGCCAGAACCCGGGCGAGCAGACCATGGTCAAGGCCGGCCAGCGCCTGCGCATGGTCAAGATGGGTGCCGAAGCACCGGTCGTGCACAGCAACAGCAAGCCGGCCACCGGCGAGGAGACCCAGCCGTGATTACCCTTGGCCACATCCTTGCGCTTGGCGCGGTGCTGTTCGCCATCAGCCTGGCCGGCATCTTCCTCAACCGGAAGAACGTCATCGTCCTGCTGATGTCGATCGAACTGATGCTGCTGTCGGTGAACATCAACTTCGTCGGCTTCTCGCGCCAGCTGGGCGATCCGTCCGGCCAGCTGTTCGTGTTCTTCATCCTGACCGTCGCCGCCGCGGAAGCCGCCATCGGCCTGGCGATCCTGGTGACCCTGTTCCGTACCCGCCGCACGATCAATGTCGGCGAAGTCGATTCGTTGAAGGGCTGATCCACAGATGGAAATCACTCTCTCCAAGAGTCTGTTGATCGCAGTGGTGCTCGCACCGCTGTTCGGCAGCATCATCGCCGGCCTGTTCGGTCGCCAGGTCAAGCGCTTCGGCGCGCAGACCATCACCATCCTCGGCGTCGCGGTGGCCTGCGGCCTTTCGATGTACACGTTCTACCAGTTGATGTGGGGCGGCGCGCAGCCGTTCAACCAGAACATCTATACGTTCTTCGAAGTCGGCCAGTACTCGGCCCACGTCGGCTTCATGGTCGACAAGCTGACCGCGATGATGATGGTGGTGGTGACCTTCGTGTCGCTGCTGGTCCACATCTACACGATCGGCTACATGCAAGACGATCCGGGTTACCAGCGGTTCTTCAGCTATATCTCGCTGTTCACCTTCTCGATGCTCACCCTGGTGATGAGCAACAACTTCCTGCAGCTGTTCTTCGGCTGGGAAGCGGTGGGCCTGGTGTCGTACCTGCTGATCGGCTTCTGGTTCAAGCGCCCGACCGCGATCTTCGCCAACATGAAGGCGTTTCTGGTCAACCGCGTCGGTGACTTCGGCTTCCTGCTCGGCATCGCCGGCGTGCTGTGGGTGTTCGGCACCCTGGACTACTCGCAGGTGTTCTCGCAGGCCGGCATGCTGTCCGACCCGCGCGCCCAGCTGCAGATCTGGGACGGCACCCTCCTGGGCATGCAGCTGCTGAACGAGCCGGTGATCTGGTCGATCGCCACCGTCATCTGCATCTGCCTGTTCATCGGTGCCATGGGCAAGTCGGCCCAGGTCCCGCTGCACGTGTGGCTGCCCGACTCGATGGAAGGCCCGACCCCGATCTCGGCACTGATCCACGCCGCGACGATGGTGACCGCCGGTATCTTCATGGTCACCCGCATGTCGCCGCTGTTCGAGCTGTCGCAGACCGCGCTGAACTTCGTGCTGTTCATCGGTGCCACCACCGCCTTCTTCACTGGCCTGATCGGCATCGTGCAGAACGACATCAAGCGCGTCGTCGCGTACTCCACGCTGTCGCAGCTGGGGTACATGACGGTTGCACTGGGCGTGTCGGCCTACTCGGCAGCCGTGTTCCACCTGATGACCCACGCCTTCTTCAAGGCGCTGCTGTTCCTGGGTGCCGGCTCGGTCATCATTGCCATGCACCACGAGCAGGACATGCGCAAGATGGGTGGCCTGCGCAAGTACATGCCGATCACCTTCATCACCATGTGGATCGGTACGCTGGCACTGGTGGGCACGCCGTTCTTCTCCGGCTTCTACTCGAAGGACACCATCATCGAGGCCGCCGAGCTGCACGCGCACCTGTCCAACAACTGGGTGGCCACCTACGGCTACTGGGCAGTGCTGGGTGGCGTGATCGTCACCAGCTTCTACAGCTTCCGCCTGCTGTTCCTGACCTTCCACGGCAAGGAGCGTTTCCGCGACGTGCATCATGACGATCATGGTCACGGCCATGACGATCACCACGCCGCCGACGCCCACCACGGCGATGCGCATCACGATGACCACGGCCATGGCCACGGTCCGCATGAGCCGCACGAAACCCCGTGGGTGGTGACCCTGCCGCTGATCCTGCTGGCCATCCCGTCGATCGCCATCGGTTTCTTCAGCATCGGTCCGATGCTGTACGGCACCGACTGGGCCGGCCACCATGCCCACGATGCCATCAAGGGCCAGGCGCATACGTTCTTCACCGGCATCGTCGACTTCTACGATCCGGCCAAGAACACCATCGGCTTCCTGGGTGAGGAGTTCCACGGCCCGGTCGCCTTCGCGCTGCACGGCATGATGGCTCCGGCGTTCATGCTGACCGTCGCGGGCTTCCTGCTGGCCGCACTGTTCTACCTGTGGAAGCCGGACCTGTCGGGCAAGGCGCGCAAGGCCTTCGCTCCGCTGGTGTCGGTGCTGGAAAACAAGTACGGCTTCGACAAGCTGTGGATCGATGGCTTTGCCGGTGGCAGCGTCAAGCTGGGCAAGGTCTCGCGCTGGATCGACAGCAACATCGTCGACGGCGTGGTCAATCTCTCGGCACGTGTTGTGGACGTCGCAGCCGGCGTGCTGCGTCGTACCCAATCCGGTTTCCTCTATCACTACGCCTTCGCGATGATCATCGGCCTGATTGCCCTGCTGGGCGTGCTGATGCATTACCTGCGTTGATGACCTGTACGGAATAAGAAGACGTGTCGAACTGGCCTCTACTCAGTGTCCTCATCTGGCTGCCGATCATCGGTGGTGCCCTGATCCTTGCGATCCGTGATGCGCAGACCGCCCGCTGGGCGTCGCTGGGCGTCGCGGTGCTCACCTTCGTTGCAAGCCTCTCGCTGCTGAGCGGCTACAACGCGGGCATCGACGGCCTGCAGTTCGTCGAGACCCATGCGTGGATCCCGGCGTACAAGATCGGCTACAACCTGGGCGTGGACGGCATTGCCGTGGCGCTGATCCTGCTGACCACCCTGGTCAGCGTGCTTGCCCTGATCGGCGCCTGGAGCGCCATCGACAAGCGCGTGAACCAGTACGTGGCGGCCTTCCTGATCCTGGAAGGCGTCACGGTCGGTATCTTCGCGGCGACGGACGCGATGCTGTTCTACGTGTTCTTCGAAGCCATGCTGATCCCGATGTTCCTGATCATCGGTGTCTGGGGCGGCCCGCGCCGCATCTACGCTGCGCTGAAGTTCTTCCTGTACACCTTCCTCGGCTCGGTGCTGATGCTGGTGGCGTTGATCTACCTGTACATGAAGGGCGGCAGCTTCCAGCTGGCCGACCTGTATGCACTGCCGCTGTCGGCCAAGGAACAGACCTGGATCTTCTTCGCGTTCCTGATCGCCTTCGCGGTCAAGGTGCCGATGTTCCCGGTCCATACCTGGCTGCCGGACGCCCACGTGGAAGCGCCGACCGCCGGTTCGGTGATCCTGGCCGCCATCGCCCTGAAGATCGGTGGCTATGGCTTCCTGCGCTTCAACCTGCCGATCGTCCCGGACGCTTCGCAGGAATGGGCCTGGCTGGTGATCGCGCTGTCGTTGATCGCGGTGATCTACGTTGGCCTGGTCGCCCTGGTGCAGGACGACATGAAGAAGCTGATCGCCTATTCGTCGATCGCGCATATGGGCTTCGTCACCCTGGGCACCTTCATCGCCCTGTGGCTGGTGCGTGAAGCCGGCAACGCCGATGCCGCCCGCCTGGGCCTGCAGGGCGCCATGGTGCAGATGATCTCGCACGGCTTCGTGTCCGGCGCAATGTTCTCCTGCGTCGGCGTGCTGTACGACCGCATGCACAGCCGCCGCATCGCCGATTACGGCGGCGTGGTCAACGTGATGCCGTGGTTCGCCACCTTCGCCATGCTGTTCTTCATGGCCAACGCGGGCCTGCCCGGTACCAGCGGTTTCGTCGGCGAGTTCATGGTCATCCTCTCGGCCTTCCAGCGTAATCCGTGGATCGCGCTGGGCGCGGCCACCACCCTGATCATCGGCGCCGCCTACACCCTGTGGCTGTACAAGCGCATCTTCTTCGGTGAAGTGGCCAACAGCCATGTTGCCGAACTGAAGGACATCAACGGCCGCGAATGGCTGGTGCTGGGCGTGTTCGCCATCGGCGTGCTGGCCCTGGGCATCTATCCCAAGCCGCTGACCGACCTGATGGAGCCCTCGATCGCGAAGCTGGCGATGCAGATCGCATCCAGCAAGCTGCTGTAATTCCAGGATTTGATGATGACCACCTCGCCGCTGCTGCCATTGACCGCCGCTGACCTGCCACCGCTCGCTCCCGAGCTGGTGCTGATCGGCAGCGCCTTCGCCCTGATGATCCTCGACCTGTTCGTCAGCAACCGGAACAAGATCGTCACCCACCTGTTCTCGCTCGCTGCGCTGGCCGTGGTGCTGTTCATGCTGGCCACCGGCGTGGGCGGGCAGGGCGAGGTCTTCCATGGCATGTTCGTGCGCGATACCGCCGCGGACGTGATGAAGACCGGGATCGTGCTGCTCAGCGGCCTGACCCTGGTCTATGGCTGGCGTTATCTGCGTGACCGCAACCTGTTCCAGGGCGAGATCCCGGTGCTGATCCTGTTCGGCACCGCCGGCATGATGATCCTGGTGTCGGCCGGCAGCCTGCTGATGGTCTACCTGGGCCTGGAACTGCTGGCGCTGTGCTCCTACGCCCTGGTCGCCAGCAACCGCGAAAACGGCCTGGCCTCGGAAGCGGCGATGAAGTACATCGTGCTCGGCTCGCTGGCCTCTGGCCTGCTGCTGTACGGCATGTCGCTGATCTACGGCGCGACCGGCAGCCTGCACCTGGACGTCATCCGTGACGCCATCCCGCACTCGGAAGAGCGCGTGCTGCTGATCACCGGTGCGGTGTTCATGATCGCCGGCGTCGCCTTCAAGCTGGGTGCGGCACCGTTCCACATGTGGCTGCCGGACGTGTACCAGGGTGCCCCGGCACCGATCGCGCTGTTCATCAGCTCGGCGCCGAAGCTGGCCGCCTTCGGCATGGCCTACCGCCTGCTGGAAATGGGCGTGGGCCCGCTGTCGACGGAACTGCAGCTGCTGATCGCCGGCCTGGCCGCAGTCTCGTTGGTCATCGGCAACCTGATGGCCATCGCGCAGAGCAATCTCAAGCGCATGCTGGCGTTCTCCACCGTCTCGCACATCGGCTTCCTGCTGATGGGCATCGCCGGTGGTGGCGCGCAGGGCTATGCCGCTGCGCTGTTCTACGCACTGGCCTACGCCATCATGTCGACCGCCGCCTTCGGCGCGATCATCGCGCTGTCGCGTGCCGGCTTTGAAGCCGAGAACATCGAGGACTTCAAGGGCCTCAATGCCCGCAACCCGTGGATGGCAGGCCTGGTGCTGTGCATCATGGCGTCGCTGGCCGGCATCCCGCCGTTCCTGGGCTTCTGGACCAAGCTGGCGGTGCTGGGCGCGGCCGTCAACGGCGGCCTGCTGTGGCTGGCCATCCTGGGCGTGCTGTGCGCCGTGGTCGGCTGCTTCTACTACCTGCGCGTCATCAAGGTCATGTACTTCGATGAGCCGGTGGGCGAGGCCATGCCGCGCAACAACGACCGCGTGCTGGGTGTGGTGCTGGGCGTCAATGCCCTGGCGCTGCTGGCCCTGGGCCTGGCCTGGAACCCGATCATGGTCTGGTGCCAGCAGGCATTTGCGCATCTTGCATAAAAGTTGACACAAAGCTGCGCGATTCGTGTAATATGCGCAGCCTGAGTTGTCACTGCAGCGGTTCAGCCAGAACATCGTTGCGGTAGCCCTCCTCGAAAGAGCAGGGCAGCAGTTCAAACACTTCCGGTGCGGGGTGGAGCAGTCTGGCAGCTCGTCGGGCTCATAACCCGAAGGTCGCAGGTTCAAATCCTGCCCCCGCTACCAACTTCCGATCGGCGCCAACCGGTTTGATGAATGAGGGAAGGCTTGCAGTTTTTGGAGCCATCGCTCATAATTCCGCTTCTGATGCGGGGTGGAGCAGTCTGGCAGCTCGTCGGGCTCATAACCCGAAGGTCGCAGGTTCAAATCCTGCCCCCGCTACCAAGTAAGAAGATCGCCTTCGAAGTCCTGCTTCGAGGGCGTTTTTCTTTGGGCTGGCCCGGCGCTACCCGTACGCCGCACGGTGGTAGCGCCGGGCCATGCCCGGCGAGCGCAGCGGACGCTTCGGGGTAGCCCCGCACCTTGCACCAGCGCGGTGCAGCCGCTATCATCAGCGGCCTAGCAGTACCCCTGAAGGCGGCCTCCCAGCGGGAGTCCGGACCCGGAAGGAGGGCCGCAACCGGCAGGCGATGCAGGTTGCAACCGGAATCCAGTCACCGGAGTCTTTCCGGAAAAGGGGCCCAACGGGCCCTTTGTCGTTTCCGGGGCGTCATGTTTCCACGCCGGCCAAGGCCGGCACCCAACCATAGAGATCAAGGCAGGCTGTGAGCGACAAGGCAACCGACATCGCGAATCTGCTCGCCCCGACCGTTGTGTCGCTGGGCCTGGAGCTGCTGGGCGTTGAGTATCTGCCGGCCCCCGGCGGTGCGACCCTGCGCCTTTACATCGACGTGCCGCTGGCTGAACAGCCTGAGCGCATCATCAATGTCGACGACTGCGAGCGGGTCAGCCGCGAAGTCTCGGCGCAGCTGGACGTCGAAGACCCGATCAGCGGCAATTACACGCTGGAAGTGTCCTCGCCGGGCGTGGACCGCCCGCTGTTCAACCTGGAGCAGTTCGGCCGCCACCAGGGTGAATCAGCCAAGGTCACGCTGAAGCTGCCGCAGGACAACCGTCGTCGCCTGCAGGGCCGCATCGAAGCGATCGACGAGGCCGCGGGCACCATCACCTTCATCGTCGACAAGGCTGAAGTGGTCGTGTCGGCCGACAACATCGACAAGGCACGGATCATGCCCGACTGGGTGGCGCTGGGGCTGGCCCCGAGCAAGCCGACCGGTCCGGCACCGAAGCGTCCGAAGCCGAACACGAATTCTTCTTCCAACGAGCCGGCGGCAAAGAAGCCGCGCGCGGAGTGAGCCAATGAGCAAGGAACTGTTGCTGGTAGTCGACGCAGTCGCCAACGAGAAGGGCGTGCCGCGTGAAGTGATCTTCGATGCCATCGAGGCCGCCCTGGCCTCGGCAGCGAAGAAGCGCTATCCCGAGGAGGAAGTGCTGACCCGCGTGGTCATCGACCACAAGGATGGCAGCTACGAAACCTTCCGCCGCTGGGAAGTGGTGGCTGATGACGTGGTCATGGAATCCCCGGATCGCCAGATCCGCCTGATGGACGCCGTCGACGAGGCCGAAGGCGTCGAGGTCGGCGACTACATCGAAGAGCAGATCGAGAACCCGGACTTCGGCCGCATCGCTGCCCAGGCCGCCAAGCAGGTCATCGTCCAGCGCGTGCGCGAAGCCGAGCGCCAGCAGGTCGTGGATGCATGGAAGGATCGCGTGGGTGAGCTGATCACCGGTGTGGTCAAGCGCGCCGAGCGCGGCAACATCTACGTCGACCTCGGTGGCAATGCCGAAGGCTTCATTCCGAAGGACAAGGGCATTCCGCGCGACGTGCTGCGTGCCGGCGACCGCGTGCGCGGCTACCTGGCCGAAGTGCGCTCGGAGCCGCGTGGCCCGCAGCTGTTCATCAGCCGCGCCGCGCCGGAGTTCATGATCGAGCTGTTCAAGCTGGAAGTGCCGGAAGTCGGCCAGGGCCTGGTGGAAATCAAGGCCTGCGCCCGCGATCCGGGCGACCGCGCCAAGATCGCCGTGCTGGCCCACGACCAGCGCACCGATCCGATCGGTGCCTGCATCGGCATGCGCGGTTCGCGCGTGCAGGCCGTGTCCAACGAGCTCAATGGCGAGCGCGTGGACATCGTGCTGTGGAACGACAACCCGGCCAACTTCGTCATCAACGCGATGGCGCCGGCCGAAGTGCAGTCGATCATCGTCGATGAGGACAAGCACTCGATGGACCTGGCCGTTGCCGAAGACCGCCTGGCCCAGGCGATCGGCAAGGGCGGCCAGAACGTGCGCCTGGCCAGCCGCCTGACCGGCTGGCAGCTCAACGTGATGACCCAGGACCAGGTCACTGCCAAGTCGGAGGCCGAGCAGGCTGCCGCCCGCCAGCTGTTCATGGACAAGCTGGAAGTGGACGAGGAAATCGCCGGCATCCTGGTCAGCGAAGGCTTCGGCACCGTCGAGGAAATCGCATATGTCCCGGTCGGCGAACTGCTGGCCGTGGAAGGTTTCGACGAGGACATCGTCGAAGAGCTGCGCGCTCGTGCCCGCGATGCGCTGCTCAATGAGGCCCTGGCAGTCGAGGAAGGCCTTGAAGACGGCCAGCCGGCGCAGGACCTGCTGTCCCTGAAGGGCATGGACGAAGCCACCGCATATGCGCTGGCCGGCCACGGCGTGCGTACCAGCGAGGACCTGTCCGACCTGGCCGCCGACGAGGTCATGGACTTCGGCATCGAAGGACTGGATCAGGCGCGCGCCGCTGCGCTGATCCTGGCCGCCCGTGCCGAGGAGATCGCCCGACTGGAACGCGGCGAATGAGCCGGCAATGAACAGGGCCCTGAGCCGCTCAGGGCGTAGAATCCGCGCCACCTCCAGATGCGGGGGGGCGCCCACAAGATCATAGGATCCGAATGTCGCAGCAAACCACCATCCGCAAGCTTGCCGAACTGGTCAACACGCCGGTCGAAAAACTGCTGGAACAGCTGGCCGGTGCCGGCATGAAGTTCAGCGGTCCCGACCAGGTCGTGACCAGCTCCGAGAAGGTAAAGCTCCTGGGCTTCCTTCGTCGTTCGCACGGCAAGCCCGAGCAGGCCCCGGAAGAGACCGATCAGTCTGCGAAGAAGATCACGCTCAACCGCCGGAAGCAGCAGGAAGTGACGGTCAATTCCGGTCGCAGCAAGACGACCGTGAATGTCGAGGTGCGCCAGAAGCGTACCTACGTCAAGGATGGTGCTCGCGCCATGACGCCGGACGAAGAGCGCGCCGACATCCTGCGCAAGCTGGAAGAGTCGCGTGCGCGCAACCTCGCCGAACAGCAGGCCCTGGCCGAGAAGGATCGTCTGCGCGACGAGGCCATCGTCCGTGCCCGTGAGGAAGAGGCCGCCGCCAAGGAACGCGCCGAAGCCGAGAAGAAGGCTGCCGAGGAAGCTGCGGCTGCGGCCAAGGCGGCCGAGGCACTGGCCGCCAGCAAGCCCAAGCGTGCTCCGATCGACGAAACCGCGCCGCGCCCGCCGCGCGCCCCGGCCGCCGCCCCGGCTGCGCCGCGTGGTGCTCCGCCGCCGCCGCCGCGCAACGACGAGCGCAACAACCGCAGCGCGCCGCGCAACGAGCGTGGCCCGGGCGACCGCTTCGCCGGCCAGATGCACCTGTCGGCCGCCGACCGTGCGCGTCGCGGCAACAGCAACAACAGCAATTCGCGTGGACGTCCGGGTGGCCGCAACCAGTCCGGTGGCCGTCGCGACATGTCGCGTGGTGGCAACAATGCCGGTCCGCACGCGTTCGAACGCCCGACCGCCCCGGTCGTGCGTGAAGTCGCGATCGGCGAGACCATCACCGTGGCCGACCTGGCGCAGAAGCTCGCGCTGAAGGGCGGCGAGGTGGTGAAGGCGCTGTTCAAGATGGGCGTGATGGCGACCATCACCCAGTCCATCGACCACGACACCGCTGCGCTGGTGACCGAAGAACTCGGCCACAAGGCGATCCGTGCCAACGACAACGATGCCGAAGACGCGCTGCTTGCTTCGACCGGTGAAAACCAGGGCGAAGCCGTGCAGCGCCCGCCGGTGGTCACCATCATGGGTCACGTCGACCACGGCAAGACCTCGCTGCTGGACTACATCCGCCGCACCAAGGTTGCCCACGGCGAAGCCGGCGGCATCACCCAGCATATCGGTGCCTATCACGTCGAAACGCCCAAGGGCGTCATCAGCTTCCTGGATACCCCGGGCCACGCCGCGTTCACCTCGATGCGTGCCCGCGGTGCCAAGCTGACCGACATCGTGGTGCTGGTGGTTGCTGCCGACGACGGCGTCATGCCGCAGACCAAGGAAGCGATCCAGCACGCCCGTTCGGCGGGTGTGCCGCTGATCGTGGCGATCAACAAGATCGACAAGTCCGGTGCCGACCCGATGCGGGTCAAGAACGAGCTGCTCTCCGAGCAGGTCGTGGCCGAAGAGTTCGGTGGTGACATCCAGATGGTGGAGATCTCGGCCAAGACCGGCCTGGGCATCGACGACCTGCTGGACGCGGTGTCGGTGCAGGCCGAACTGCTGGAACTGAAGGCCGTCGACGAAGGCCGCGCCTCGGGCGTGGTGATCGAATCGTCGCTGGACAAGGGCCGCGGCCCGGTCGCTACGGTGCTGGTGCAGCAGGGCCGCCTGAAGAAGGGCGACTACCTGGTGTGCGGTATCCAGTACGGCCGCGTGCGTGCGCTGTTCGACGAAACCGGCAAGCAGCCGGAGTTCGCCGGCCCGTCGATCCCGGTGCAGGTCCTGGGCCTGTCCGGTGTGCCGGAAGCCGGAGACGACTTCGTGGTGGTCGAGGACGAGCGCCTGGCCAAGGATGTTGCGCAGCAGCGTGAGACCAAGCGCCGTGAGTCGCGCCTGGTCGCCACCGCTGGCAGCCGCATGGAAGACATCATGGCGACCCTGGGCAAGGGCGAGGGCCAGCAGGTTCTCAACCTGGTCATCAAGGCCGACGTGCAGGGTTCGGTGCAGGCCCTGAGCCAGGCGCTGGTCGCGCTGTCCAACGAAGACATCCGCATCAACGTGATCCACTCCGGCGTCGGCGGCATCACCGAATCGGACGCCAACTCGGCGGCTGCTTCGAAGGCCACCGTCATCGGCTTCAACGTGCGTGCGGATGCTTCGGCCCGCCGCATCATTGAATCCAACGGCGTCGACCTGCGTTACTTCTCGATCATCTATGACGTGATCGATCAGGTGAAGCAGGTGGCATCCGGTCTGCTGGGCGTGGAGATCCGCGAAGAGATCATCGGTATCGCCGAGGTCCGCGACGTCTTCCGCAGCTCCAAGCTGGGCGCCGTTGCCGGCTCGATGGTCATCGAGGGCGTGGTCAAGCGCAACAAGCCGATCCGCGTGCTGCGCGACAGCGTGGTGATCTTCGAGGGCGAGCTGGAATCGCTGCGTCGCTTCAAGGAGAATGTCGAGGAAGTCCGCAACGGTACCGAATGCGGTATCGCGGTGAAGGCCTACAACGACGTCAAGCCAGGCGACCAGATCGAGTGCTTCGAGCGTATCGAAGTGCCGCGCACCCTGTAATGCTGCAAGGTGGCCCGACCAACGGTCGGGCCCTACCATGTACCTGTAGCGCCCGACCGTTGGTCGGGCGACAACTGAACCAAGAGCTGCTCGTGCCCAAGACTTTCCATCGAACCGACCGTGTCTCCGCCCAGCTGCGCCGTGAACTCGGCACCCTGGTGCACAACGCCGTGCGCGAGCACGGGTTGCCCTCGGTGAGCGTGTCCGACGTGGAAATCACCCGCGACATGGCCCATGCCAAGGTGTTCGTCACCGCCCTGATGCCGGAACGCTCGGCTGAAGCCGTGGCCGGCCTGAAGGAGCTGGGCTACCGCCTGCGCATGGACCTGGCCCGTGCGATGAAGCTGCGCCACGTGCCGGAGCTGCATTTCCACTACGACGATTCGGTCGACCGTGGTGAGCACATCGACAACATCCTGCGCGACCTGCCCGATACGCTGGCCGCGGAGAAGCGTCGCGAGAGCGACGAAGAATAAGCTAGCGCCGGGCCCATGCCCGGCGTCTTTTCATTCTGACCGTGCGAGGCCGGACGCTGGCCGCGCTTCGCGCTCGCCGGGCATGGCCCGGCGCTACCCGTATCTGTCATGACCCGAATTCAGTTCCGCCGCCTGGATGGCATCCTGCTGCTCGACAAGTCGACCGGCATGAGCTCCAACGCCGCCCTGCAGGTGGCGCGCCGCCTGTTCCGTGCCGAGAAGGGTGGCCACACCGGCAGCCTCGACCCGTTGGCCACCGGCCTGCTGCCGCTATGCTTCGGCGAGGCGACCAAGATCGCCGGCCTGCTGCTGGGTTCGGCCAAGGCGTACGATGCCGAGATCGTGCTCGGCCAGACCACGGATACCGATGATGCCGAGGGCCAGGTGCTGCTGCAGCGTCCGGTGCCGGCGATCAGCGCCGAGGCCCTGCAGGCTGCGCTGGCACCACTGACGGGGAACATCCGCCAGCGGGCGCCGATCTATTCGGCGCTGAAGCAGGGCGGTGAACCGCTGTATGTGAAGGCCCGCCGCGGCGAGGCCATCGAGGCCCCGGAGCGCGAGGTCCAGGTGCACGCCATCGAGGTACTCGAGCAGCAGCCGGAACGGCTGCGGCTGCGCGTGACCTGTGGCTCCGGCACCTACATCCGCAGCCTGGCACGCGACCTCGGCGAACGCCTGGGCTGCGGCGCCCATATCAGTGCGCTGCGCCGGCTATGGGTCGAGCCGTTCCGTGAACCGGTGATGGTCACCCTGGACCAACTGCGGGTGATGGCCGAGGCCGGCGACGAGGCGGGCATGGACGCGCTGCTGCTGCCGCTGGCGGCCGGCCTGGCCGAGTATCCGCGGGTCGACCTCGACGCCGCCCAGGCTCACCGTTTCTGCGTCGGCCAGCGCCAGCGTGACATGACCTGGCCGCATGGCCTGGTGGCCGTGTTCGGTCCGGACGATGCTGTCCAGGGCCTGGGCCAGGTCGACGACAGTGGCCTGCTGGCCCCGCAGCGCCGTTTCAACCTCTGACCGGGGCAGGGTGGTTCAGCCCCGGTCCTTGTCCCGGAAGCCCCTGGCCGTTACAATTTCGCGGCCGTTTTCCGGCAACCTGCCTCCCGCAGGTTTCATCCTCGTAGTCCACGGCGAGCCTGGCGGTGCGCGAAGCGCGTTCCTGCCGGCCACGCATCACAGAGAAAAAAGAAATGTCGATCGACACCCAGAAGGTCATTGAAGACAACAAGCGCAGCGCCGCTGACACCGGCTCCCCGGAAGTCCAGGTTGCCCTGCTGACCGCCCGCATCGAACTGCTGACCGGCCACTTCAAGACCCACAAGAAGGATCACCACAGCCGCCGCGGCCTGCTGCAGATGGTCAACCGCCGTCGCAGCCTGCTCGACTACCTGAAGAAGAAGGACGTCGAGCGTTACAAGGCCCTGATCGAAAAGCTTGGCCTGCGTCGCTAAGCAACGAATCCCCCGCGGCGCAGCGATGCGCCGCGGTTTTGTTTTGTAGCACCGCAATCCCCGATTCAGGCCGGAACGATCCGGCCACCCGCTGGCGGCAAGGGTCGCCGACGGTCCAAATTCGCAGACAGCATCCCCAAGGACACCCTCCGTGGCAAAAATCACCAAAACCTTCCAGTACGGCAAGCACACCGTCACGCTTGAGACCGGCGAAGTCGCCCGCCAGGCCAGCGGTGCGGTCATCGTCAAGATGGACGACACCGTACTGCTGGTCACCGCCGTCGCCGCCAAGAGCGCGCGCGAAGGCCAGGACTTCTTCCCGCTGACCGTCGATTATCAGGAAAAGTTCTACGCCGGCGGCCGCATCCCGGGTGGTTTCTTCAAGCGTGAAGGCCGTGCAACCGAGAAGGAAACGCTGATCTCGCGTCTGATCGACCGTCCGATCCGTCCGCTGTTCCCGGAAGACTACAAGAACGAAGTGCAGATCATCGCCACGGTCATGTCGCTGAACCCGGACGTGGACGGCGACATCCCGGCCCTGATCGGCGCCTCGGCTGCGCTGGCCCTGGCCGGCACCCCGTTCATGGGCCCGATCGGCGCTGCCAAGGTCGGCTACAAGAACGGCGAGTACATCCTGAACCCGACCGTCAGCGAACTGGCTGACTCGCAGCTGGAACTGGTTGTCGCCGGTACCTCCAACGCCGTGCTGATGGTCGAATCCGAAGCCGCGCTGCTGTCCGAAGAAGTGATGCTGGGCGCCGTGACCTTCGGTCACCGCGAAATGCAGAAGGTCATCAACGCGATCAACGAGCTGACCGTCGAAGCCGGCACCAAGCCGTCGACCTGGGAAGCCCCGGCCAAGAACGACGCGCTGATCTCCGCGCTGAAGGAAGCCATCGGCCCGCGCCTGGGCGAAGCCTTCCAGGTGCGTGACAAGCTGCAGCGCCGTGACGCCATCTCGGCGATCAAGAAGGACGTGTTCGAAGCCCTGGCCGGTCGTGTGGCCGCCGAAGGCTGGAACCCGGCCGAGCTGTCGAAGGAATTCGGCGAACTGGAATACCGCACCATGCGTGACTCGGTGCTGGACACCAAGGTCCGCATCGACGGCCGTGCGCTGGACACCGTCCGCCCGATCACCGTGAAGACCGGCGTGCTGCCGCGTACCCACGGTTCCTCGCTGTTCACCCGTGGCGAAACCCAGGCCATCGTGACCATCACGCTGGGCACCGCCCGTGACGGCCAGGTCATCGACGCCGTTGCCGGTGAGTACAAGGAAAACTTCCTGTTCCACTACAACTTCCCTCCGTTCTCGGTGGGTGAGTGCGGCCGCATGATGGGCCCGAAGCGCCGCGAAATCGGCCACGGTCGTCTGGCCAAGCGCGGCGTGCTGGCTGTCATGCCGTCGCTGGAAGCCTTCCCGTACACCATCCGCGTCGTTTCGGAAATCACCGAGTCGAACGGTTCCTCGTCGATGGCCTCGGTCTGCGGCTCGTCGCTGGCGCTGATGGACGCCGGCGTGCCGGTGAAGGCCCCGGTGGCCGGTATCGCCATGGGCCTGGTCAAGGAAGGCGACCGTTTCGTGGTCCTGTCCGACATCCTGGGTGACGAAGATCACCTGGGCGACATGGACTTCAAGGTGGCCGGTACCGCTGAGGGCATCTCCGCCCTGCAGATGGACATCAAGATCGAAGGCATCACCGAAGAGATCATGAAGCAGGCCCTGCAGCAGGCCAAGGCTGGCCGTCTGCACATCCTGGGTGAAATGGCCCACGGCCTGACCGCTCCGCGTGAGGAGCTGTCGGACTACGCGCCGCGCCTGCTGACCATCAAGATCCACCCGGACAAGATCCGCGAAGTGATCGGCAAGGGTGGCTCGACCATCCAGGCCATCACCAAGGAAACCGGCACCCAGATCGACATCCAGGACGACGGCACCATCGTCATCGCGTCGGTCAACGCCATCGCTGCCCAGGCTGCCAAGGCCCGCATCGAGCAGATCACCTCGGACGTCGAGCCGGGCCGCATCTACGAAGGCAAGGTCGCCAAGATCATGGACTTCGGTGCGTTCGTCACCATCCTGCCGGGCAAGGACGGCCTGGTCCACGTGTCGCAGATCTCCAGCGAGCGCGTCGAGAAGGTCGGCGACAAGCTGAAGGAAGGCGATGTGGTCAAGGTCAAGGTGCTGGAAGTCGACAAGCAGGGCCGTATCCGCCTGTCGATGAAGGCCGTCGAAGAAGGCGAAGGCGCCAGCGCCGAATAATCGGTACTGCTGATCGTGCGGTGGGTGAGGACCGTTGGTCCTCACGCTTTCGCAAATGAAAAAGCGGGCTTCGGCCCGCTTTTTCTTTGCCTCGATGTTGTGAAGAGACGCTCATCCAGGTCGCTGCATGTCCTGCTGCAGTTCATGATCGCCGCCACGCAGCCATCGTTCTGTCACCGTTGCACGGATCGCGCCTGTCCATGGGACGACATGCCGCGACATCCGTACCGCAGCCCCATCGGTTTGCTAACGTGGCGGCGCCTTTGAACCGGGAGATCCCATGTTCCGCCAGACCGTGGCCGTCCTTGCCGTGCTGATTGCCGGTGCCTTGCCCATTGCCGCGCACGCAGCGCCCGCACAGCAGCCGATCTTCGGCGCCTATTACCCTGGTGGATCGGCCGAGCGCTATCCGGTGTCGAGCATTCCGGCCGAGCGCCTGACCCACCTGTTCTACGCGTTCTCCACCATCGAGGACGGCCGCTGCACGGTCGGTGCGGAAGCGCCGAAGAATTTCGCCGCACTGGCCGAACTCAAGAAGGCGCACCCGCACCTGCGCACGCTGATCTCCATTGGCGGCTGGGGCGCAGGCGGCTTCTCCGATGCGGCACTGACCGAAACCAGCCGCAAGCGCCTGGTCGACTCATGCATGGCGCTGTTCTTCGAGCGCCATGCAGGCAGCTTCGATGGTGTGGACATCGACTGGGAATTCCCGGTCAGTGGTGGGCCGAAGGAGCTGGCACACCGCCCGCAGGATCGCGCCAACCTGACCCGGCTTGCGCAGGCCTTCCGCCAGGCACTCGATGCGCGCGGTCGCAAGGTTGGCCAGCCGATGCTGCTGACCGCCGCGTTGGCCGCCGGTCGCCTGCAGACCGATGGCCCCTATGATCCGGCGGCGAGCTACGACCTGCCGGCGCTGGCCAGGGTGTTCGATTTCATCAACCTGATGAGCTACGACATGGGCACCGGCTTCTCGTCGGTGTCGACCTTCAATGCGCCCTTGCATGAGGTGCCGGCCGATTCGCTGGCGCCGGAGCTGCGCCGCTGGAACAACGTGGCCGGCGCCGTGCAGTACTACCGTGAACATGGCGTGCCGGCCGACAAGCTGGTGCTGGGCGTGCCGTTCTACGGGCGCGGCTTCAAGGTCACCGGCGATGCACCGGATGGCCTGTATCAGCCTTACAGCGCACCGGCCGACGCCGGCGACTGGCGGGTGATCAAGGCGCGCTATCTCGACCAGCCGGGCTGGACCAGGCACTGGCAGCCGCAGGCGCAGAGCCCGTGGCTGTACAACGCCGAACAGAAGGTCTTCATCAGCTATGAAGACCCGCGCTCGATCGGGCTGCGTGCGCAGTTCGCCCGCGAGCAGGGCCTGGCCGGGGTGTTCATGTGGGAGCTGACCGGCGACGACGAGCAGGCCAGCCTGCTCAACGCCATGCTCGGCCCGTGGCAGAAGGCGCGTATCGGCGATTGAGTCGCCTGCTGGCGCCGGGCCATGCCCGGCGACGCTTCAGTTCGCCCAGACGCTGTTCGGATCGCCGTTGCGGGCGCGGCGCTGGCTGGCGACGGCCAGGCGGGCGAAGCCGAAGGCCATGGCCAGCGCGATGGCATCGACCCAGAACAGCGGCCACTGGCCACGCCCGGCGGCGCGCCACAGCCAGTCACCATTGAGTGCACCGTGCAGGACCGGCACCAGTGCAGTGCTGATCGCTGCGGCCCACAGCAGTTCGCGCGCGGCCTGCGCGGGACGGCGCAGTGCAGCCCACAGCGCACAGGCTGCCCAGCTGCCGAAGCAGGCCCAGCGGATGCCGTGGTCGACCGCCGACGGTGCCAGCCGCTCCAGCACCAGTGCGGTGACGAACGCGATCGAGATCGCCACGCACAGGCCGATGCACACGCCGACCGTGGCCCGCGCCATGTTCACACCGGCACGTGGCTGTTGCGGCTGGCGACGCTTGCGCCGCGACTCGATCCACAACAGGTTGCCGGAGTAGAACAGGAACGCACCGCCGAGGCCGAGCAGGAAGTACAGCCAGACCACCACGCCGTTGCCGAACTCACCGAAGTGCAGCGCGTAGGCGGCGCTGAGCGTGGCGTGGTTGGCGTCGCGCTGGCCCGGCAGCTGGGAGGCCAGCAGGTCGCCGCTGGCCACGTCCAATGCCACGGCACCAAGCGGGCCGAGGGTGCCACTGGCCTCGCCGGTGATCTCGATCGTGGCGTTGGCATCGCCGCCATTGGCCAGCTTCAGGTAGGCCGGTTCAAAGTTGGCCACGCCCTGCGCGCGGGCCACTTCAAGTGCGCGCGCATGCAGCACGCGCAGGCTGCCCGGTGGCGCCGGAATTCCGCTGGCATCGCGCACCGGCGCAGTGTCCATCGCGGTCGGTACCGCCTGCAGCGCCTTGCCATCGTAGATCAGCGGATTGAGCAGGGCCATCTGCACGAACACCAGGCACAGCAGGGCGCCCGTGACCGCGAACATCAGGTGGAAGGGCAGGCTGAGCACGCCGATCACGTTGTGCGCGTCCTGCCACAGCTGCTTCAGGTTGCGACCCGGGCGCAGCGCGAACAGGTCGCCGAACAGCCTAGGCAGGTGGATCACCAGGCCGCTCAGCAGCGCCATGCCATACAGCAGGCTGACGACGCCCATCACATAGATGCCGGCCACCGGCAGGCCGAGGCTGTAGTGCAATTCGTTGACCAGTTCGGCCAGTCCGGTCTGCGGCGGCGCGGGGCTGCCGGCGATCTGGCCCGGCCAGGCGTAGCGCCAGCTGCCGTCGTCGGCCTGCCAGTACGCCAGGGGCTGCGGGTGTTCGGTACCGGGGAAGGTCATGCCAACGTGGCGGCGGGCCTCCGGGTGTGTCGCCAGTACGTCTTCCAGCAGATACTGCGCATCGTCCAGGCCCGCCGGCAAGGCGGTGGCGGCGCCCGGGGTCTGCCACAGCGGCAGGTCGTGATGGAACAGGGTCAGCGCACCCGCATAGAAGGCCACGAAAAGGCCGAAGCCGGCGACCAGGCCGACCCAGGTGTGCAGGGTGGTGAATGTGCGCAGCGTCTGCGAACTGAACTTCATGGGGGAGCTCTCATTGCACCGCGCCGGCCAGGCGCAGCAGCCCGAGCACGGCGAAGCCGGCTGCGGCGCTGCCCCCCAGAACCAGCCAGGCGCGCAGTGCGCTGCGGAAGCTGAACGCCCACAGGGCGGCCAGCATCCATAACGGGATGAAGGCGATCAGGGTCGGCACCAGTGCGCGCTGCCACGGGCCGGGCGGCAGCCAGGCCAGCAGGCCGGTCGCGGCGGCCGCAAGCAGGAAGCCAGCGATGATGCCGGCGATGGCGCGCGACCACATCACGGCGACTCCGTGCCCGGGCGATGCCAGGCGGCCAGCGCCGGCAGCAGCATCGCGGCGAGCATCCAGGTGCACAGCATCGCCACCAGACCGGCAGCGAAGCCGAGTTCGGCCATCCACAGCCACAATGCGGCAGCCGCGGCGACCAGGCCGATCTGGCGACCGAGGCGACCGGCGCGGCGCAGGCGCGGCCAACGGCAGTGCGGCGAGGCGGCATAGAAGGCCAGTGCCGAAAACATCGCTGCCAGCATGCCCAGGCTGCAGAAGCCCAGGGTGGAAAGGCCGACGGTGATCATTGCGGGCGGGCGCCGCGGCAGTGGGCCGGCGAACGCGGGGCACGGGCGGGGCCGGCGGGAGCCGGTCGGAGCGGGTGGCGCATCACGAGGTCCTGGGGGAAGCGGGCAGGCTGGCACGGGGCGGGCTGCGCGGACATGGTAATCATTGCGTTTTCACGCCGCCAGCGCCGGCCATTCAGCGGACCGTACGGCAGCCCTTGGGCTTTCCGGTGCGCTAGTTTAAGATCGTCGCAGACTCCTGACTGGAACAAGGTGGCCCGCGCCCAGCGCCGGCCGAGCGTGCGACATGAGCACTACCACCGCCCACTGTTGACCTGCCCCCGAAGGCCCTGTGTTCCAGGCGCCCTCGCGGCGCTTTTTTATTGCCCGGGCCGCGGCCCGGGAACGCTTTCCAGCCCGCCCCGCGGGCCCGCACGAAGCCAATGCGATGATCAACATTACCCTTCCCGACGGCAGCCGCCGCGAGTTCGAAAATCCCGTCAGCGTCATGGACGTCGCCCAGTCGATCGGTGCCGGCCTGGCCAAGGCCACCATCGCCGGTTCCGTCGATGGCGTGCTGGTCGATGCCAGCGACGTCATCGACCACGATGCCAGCCTGCGCATCATCACCGCCAAGGACGAGGAGGGCGTGGAGATCATCCGCCACTCCTGCGCCCACCTGGTCGGCCACGCCGTCAAGCAGCTGTACCCGGACGTGAAGATGGTGATCGGCCCGGTGATCGCCGAGGGCTTCTACTACGACATCTATTCCGAGCGCCCGTTCACGCCGGACGACATGGCCGCGATCGAGAAGCGCATGGGTGAACTGATCGCCCAGGACTACGACGTCATCAAGAAGATGACGCCGCGCGCCGAGGTGATCGAGATCTTCAAGGCCCGTGGCGAGGACTACAAGCTGCGCCTGATCGAAGACATGTCCGACGACATCCAGGCGATGGGCATGTACTACCACCAGGAATACGTGGACATGTGCCGGGGCCCGCACGTGCCGAACACGCGCTTCCTGAAGGCCTTCAAGCTGACCCGCATCTCCGGCGCCTACTGGCGCGGCGACGCGCAGAACGAGCAGCTGCAGCGCATCTACGGCACCGCCTGGGCCGACAAGAAGCAGCTCGAGGCGTACATCAAGCGCATCGAGGAAGCCGAGATGCGCGACCACCGCCGCATCGGCAAGCAGCAGGACCTGTTCCACCTGCAGGAAGAAGCCCCGGGCCTGGTGTTCTGGCACCCGAAGGGCTGGGCACTGTGGCAGGTGGTCGAGCAGTACATGCGCAAGGTCTACCGCAACAGCGGCTACGGCGAAGTGCGCTGCCCGCAGATCCTGGACGTGAGCCTGTGGAAGAAGTCCGGCCACTGGGACAACTACCAGGACAACATGTTCTTCACCGAATCGGAGAAGCGCACGTACGCGGTCAAGCCGATGAACTGCCCGGGCCACATCCAGGTGTTCAACCAGGGCCTGCACAGCTACCGCGACCTGCCGATCCGCTACGGTGAGTTCGGTTCCTGCCACCGCAACGAGCCGTCCGGCGCGCTGCACGGCATCCTGCGCGTGCGTGGCTTCACCCAGGACGACGGCCACGTGTTCTGCACGGAAAACCAGATCGAGTCGGAAGTGACGGCCTTCCACCAGCAGGCGCTGGCGGTTTACCGGCACTTCGGCTTCGACGAGATCCAGATCAAGATCGCGCTGCGTCCGGAATCGCGCCTGGGTGACGACGCGACCTGGGACAAGGCCGAAGGCGCGCTGCGCTCGGCACTGACCGCCTGTGGTGTGGAATGGCAGGAGCTGCCGGGCGAGGGTGCCTTCTACGGCCCGAAGATCGAGTACCACCTGAAGGACGCGATCGGCCGTACCTGGCAGCTGGGCACCATGCAGGTCGACTTCATGATGCCGGGTCGCCTCGGCGCCGAGTACGTGGACGAGAACAGCCAGAAGAAGCACCCGGTCATGCTGCATCGCGCCATCGTCGGCTCGATGGAGCGCTTCCTGGGCATCCTGATCGAGCACCATGCCGGCCAGTTCCCGGCCTGGCTGGCGCCGACCCAGGTGGTGGTGGCCAACATCACCGACGCCCAGGCCGACTACGTCTCGGGCGTGACCAAAACCCTTGCGGAGCAAGGCTTCCGCGTCAGCTCGGATTTGCGTAACGAGAAGATCGGCTATAAAATCCGCGAGCATACGTTGCAGCGCGTGCCCTACCTGCTGGTCATCGGTGACCGCGAGAAGGAGAATGGGGCTGTGGCGGTGCGTACGCGTTCTGGCGAAGACCTGGGCAGCATGAGCCTGCAGGCCTTCATCGAGCGGCTCCAGGCCGAGGGCGCGTAAGCAAAGGTCCGGTCCGGGCGCACAGGCACCCGGACCGGTTCGATACCCTTGGGAGAACGTAATATCAGCACCCCTGACAACAAACAGAACCGCAAGAATCAGGAAATCCGTGTGCCGCGCGTCCGCGTGATCGGCAGTGACGGAGAAATGATCGGCGTGTTGTCGCGCGACGAAGCGCTGTCCATGGCCGAAGATGAAGGCCTGGACCTGGTCGAGATCCAGCCGCAGGCCGATCCGCCGGTCTGCAAGATCATGGACTTCGGCAAGTTCAAGTTCGAAGCGCAGAAGAAGGCCAGCGAGGCCAAGAAGAAGACCAAGCAGGTCGAGATCAAGGAAGTGAAGTTCCGTCCGGTCACGGACGAGGGCGACTACCAGATCAAGCTGCGCAAGATGCGCGGGTTCCTTGAGGATGGTGACAAGATCAAGGTCAACATCCGCTTCCGTGGCCGTGAAATGAGTCACCAGGAACTGGGTCGTGAAATGGCCAACCGGATCGAGGCCGATCTGGGCGAGGACATCGTCATTGAATCCCGTCCGCGCCTGGAAGGGCGTCAGATGGTCATGATGATCGCGCCGAAGAAGAAGACCTGAGGCCTGACGGGCCGCCCTCCGGGGCGCCTGGCTGAACGGTTCAGGGTGAAGGGGCGCCATCGGCGCCCCTTCGCTTTTGCGGCAGGCCGGTGAATTGCCGTGAAAGGGTTGCAGGGGCTGGTGGCAGGGCGGTTTTGCCTGTATCATGCCCGGCTCGACCCACCCAGGACGGGTCGTACGCCGATCATGGCAGGACGGAAAGAGCGGCCCAGGCCGCCGCCAGATCAGTCAGAAACCAGGGTCATATCCCATCAAGGACATTGCAATGCCCAAGATCAAGACCAACCGGGCAGCGGCCAAGCGTTTCCGCAAGACCGCCTCGGGCAAGTACAAGTGCGGCCACGCCAACCGTAGCCACATCCTCACGAAGAAAGCGACCAAGCGTAAGCGTAATCTGCGTCAGACGGGCCATGTCCGTGCAGAAGACGCAGGCCGTCTGGACCGCATGCTCCCTTACCTCTGAGGAACTGAAAAATGGCACGAGTTAAGCGTGGCGTACAGGCGCGTCGCCGCCACAAGAAGATTCTGGATCTCGCCAAGGGCTATTACAACGCCCGTCGCAAGGTCTTCCGCGTCGCCAAGCAGGCGGTCATCAAGGCACAGCAGTACGCCTACATCGGCCGTAAGCAGAAGAAGCGCAACTTCCGTTCGCTGTGGATCACCCGTATCAATGCGGCTGCCCGCATCAACGGCCTGAGCTACAGCCGCTTCATGAACGGCCTGCTGAAGGCCGGCATCACCCTGGATCGCAAGGTCCTGGCTGACATCGCCGTGCACGACGCAGCCGGTTTTGCTGCGCTGGCCGAAAAGGCCAAGGGCGCGCTGGCGGCATAAGTCCTTCCCGATGCCGTAACCGTTCACTCGGAACGGTGTCAGGTCAAGGCAATGCATGGGGAAGGGCGCAAGTCCTTCCCCATTCTTTTTTGGGTCCCGGCGAGGCCATGGCGGCAGCGCGGGGACGGCGGTGGCGACAGGGGTCGGCCCTTCGCGCATCGCGATGGCAGATCGACTGGAGTTCCGGCCCCCCATGAGCGACATCCAATCCCTCACCACCCAGGCGCTGGCCGATGTGGCCGCCGCACAGAGCCCCGACGTGCTGGAACAGCTGCGCGTGGCCCTGCTTGGCAAGAGTGGCAGCATCACCTCGCAGCTCAAGCAGCTCGGTGCCCTGCCGGCCGACGAGCGCAAGGCCGCCGGTGAAGCGATCAACCAGGCTCGTGACGCGCTGACCCGCGCGCTGGGCGAGCGCAAGGCGCTGCTGGAAGACGCGGCGCTGGATGCGCGCCTGGCCGCCGAAGCCATCGACATCACCCTGCCGGGCCGCAACGGCGACCGCGCCGGCCTGCACCCGATCACCCGCACCCTGGAGCGCATCACCGGCATCTTCGGCCGGCTGGGCTACGAGCTGTCGGAAGGGCCGGAGATCGAGGACGACTGGCACAATTTCGAGGCGCTGAACTTCCCGCCGCACCACCCGGCGCGCGCCATGCACGATACCTTCTACTTCGGCGACGGCCGCCTGCTGCGCACGCACACCTCGGGCGTGCAGGTGCGCTACATGGGCGACCACGCGCCGCCGCTGCGCATGATCGCCGCCGGCAAGGTGTACCGCAGCGACAGCGACCAGACCCATTCGCCGATGTTCCATCAGGTGGAAGGCCTGCTGGTGGACGAGCATTCGACCTTTGCCGACCTGAAGGGCACGCTGGCCGAGTTCGTGCGCGCCTTCTTCGAGCGCGACTTCGAGATGCGCTTCCGCCCCAGCTACTTCCCGTTCGTTGAACCGGGCGCGGAAGTGGACATCGCCTGGCAGCAGCCCGATGGCAGCACCCGCTGGCTGGAAGTGCTGGGCTGCGGCATGGTCCATCCGAACGTGCTGCGCAACGTCGGCATCGATCCGGAGCGCTACACCGGCTTTGCCTTCGGCATGGGCGTGGAGCGCTTCGCGATGCTGCGTTACGGCGTCAACGATCTGCGCGCGTTCTTCGAGAACGACGTGCGATTCCTGAAACAGTTCGCGTAAGCCGCAACCATGTAGAGCCGAGCCATGCTCGGCTGCTCCTAAATTCGCAGGCCCAGGCGCATGCGCCGGGCCCACCAGGGTGACACCATGAAATTCTCTGAAAACTGGCTGCGCAGCCATGTCCCGACCGGCGCCTCGCGCGATGAACTGAGTGCAGTGCTGACCGCCATCGGCCTGGAAGTGGAAGACGTGACCGCGCTGGGCGAAGGCCTCGATCACGTGGTCGTGGCACGCATCGTCGAGGCCGTGCGCCATCCGGAAGCCGACCGCCTGCAGGTGTGCAGGGTCGATGCCGGGCAGGGCGAGCTGCTGCAGATCGTCTGTGGTGCGCCGAACGCCCGCCCGGGCCTGGTCGCGCCACTGGCGATGGTCGGTGCGCAGATCGGCGAGTTGAAGATCAAGCCGGCCAAGCTGCGCGGCGTGGAGTCCAACGGCATGCTGTGCTCTGCCAAGGAACTGGGCCTGGACAACGATGCCTCCGGCCTGCTGGAACTGCTCGATGACGCACCGGTCGGCCAGGCCCTGGTCGAGTACCTGGGCCTGCCGGACGCCAGCATCGAGATCAAGCTGACCCCGAACCGCGCCGACTGCTTCAGCCTGCGCGGCATCGCCTACGACGTCGCCGCCGCTACCCGCAGTGAAGTGCTGGATTTCGCTGCCGACGCCATTCCGGCAGTCGGCAGCCGTGAGCTGGCCATCCAGCTCGACGCTGGCGCCGAAGCGCCGCGTTACCTGGGCCGTGTCATCGAAGGCGTCAACGCTGCCGCCAAGACCCCGTTGTGGATGGCCGAGCGCCTGCGCCGCAGTGGCGTGCGTCCGGTCTCGCTGCTGGTCGACATCACCCAGTACGTGATGCTGGAACTGGGCCAGCCGATGCATGCCTACGACCTGTCCACCCTGCAGGGCAGCATTGCCGTGCGCCGTTCGCGCGCGGGCGAGACGCTGAAGCTGCTGGACGGCCGCGATGCCGCGCTGGACGACAGCTTCCTGGTGGTCACCGACGCCGATCGTGCGATCGGCCTTGCCGGCCTGATGGGCGGCTTCGACACCCGCGTCACCGACGCGACGACTGCCGTGTTCCTGGAAGCCGCGCACTTCGCGCCGGCTGCGATCATGGGCCGTGGCCGCAAGCTGGGCCTGCACACCGATGCCGGCCACCGCTTCGAGCGTGGCGTAGATCCGGCACTGCCGCGCACCGCCATCGAATACGCCACCCGCCTGGTGCTGGACCTGGCCGGCGGTACCCCGGCGCCGGTCACCGAGGCCGTGCGCGCCGATGACCTGCCGCAGCCGGCGACGATCGTACTGCGCCGCGCACGCATCACCCGCGTGCTGGGCATCACCATCGACGACGCCGAAGTCGAGCGCATCCTGCGCGCGCTGGGCATGGACGTGGCTGCCACGGCCGAGGGCTGGCAGGTCGCCGCGCCGAGCCGCCGCTTCGACATCGCCATTGAAGAAGACCTGATCGAAGAGCTGGCCCGCATCCACGGTTACGAGCAGATCCCGACCACGCTGCCGGGCGGTGCCTCGCGCGTGGCGATGCCGAGCGAGACCCAGTTGGACGCGCTGAGCGTGCGCCGCCAGCTGATCGCCCGCGACCTGCAGGAAACCGTCAATTTCGCCTTCGTCGACGACGCACTGCTGGCCCAGTGGCAGCTGCGCGACGGCCTGGTGCCACTGGCCAACCCACTGTCGGCCGAACTGGCGGTGATGCGTCCGTCGCTGCTGCCGGGCCTGGTCGCCACCCTGGGCCGCAACGCCGCCCGCCAGCTCGGCCGCGTGCGCCTGTTCGAGCTCGGCCGCGTGTTCGCCCAGCAGGCCGGAGATGGCCAACCGGCACCGCTGGAAACCCAGCGCGTGGCGGCAGCTGTCTGCGGTGAGGCCCAGGCGGTGCAGTGGGGCCTGCCGACCCGCAAGGTCGATTTCCATGACCTGAAGGGCGACCTGGAATCGCTGGCGGCTGCCAGTGGTGCGGTACTGGAGTTCCGCCCGTCGTCCCGTGCCTACGGCCACCCGGCGCGGTCGGCCGAGGTGTTCCGCGATGGCGTGCCGATCGGCTGGATCGGCCAGATCCACCCGCGCCTGGCCAAGGCGATGGAGATCGAAGCCGACGTCTATGCCTTCGAGCTGGACCTGGAACCGCTGACCGCCCGCCGCCTGCCGCGTGCCGGCGAGCTGTCGCGATTCCCGGCGGTGCGTCGCGACCTGGCGTTCCTGGTGCCTGAACAGGTGGCCTGGACCGATCTGGCGGCCACCGTCCGCCAGGCCGCCGGCCCGCTGCTGCGCGACCTGAACCTGTTCGATCGCTATGTTGGCCAGGGCGTCGAGCCGGGATTCAAGAGTCTCGCTATGGGCTTGATTTTGCAGGACAAGTCGCGCACTCTGACGGACCGCGACGTGGATGCGGTGGTGGCCGAGGCGGTCACTGCCATCGAGCGTGAACACCACGCCCGGATCCGCGGCTGAGCGGGCAGCACTCGGGGGTAGCAGGCAATGGCATTGACCAAGGCGGAGATGGCGGAAAAGCTGTTCGACGAAGTCGGTCTGAACAAGCGGGAAGCCAAGGAATTCGTCGACGCGTTTTTCGATGTGCTGCGTGAAGCATTGGAACAGGGACGTCAGGTGAAGCTGTCGGGCTTCGGTAATTTCGATCTGCGGCGCAAGAACCAGCGCCCGGGTCGCAACCCCAAGACCGGCGAGGAAATTCCGATTTCCGCCCGTACGGTGGTCACCTTCCGGCCGGGCCAGAAGCTCAAGGAGAGGGTGGAAGCTTATGCTGGATCCGGGCAGTAACCGCGAACTACCGCCGATCCCGGCCAAGCGCTACTTCACCATCGGTGAAGTCAGCGAGCTGTGCGACGTCAAGCCGCACGTCCTGCGCTACTGGGAAACCGAGTTTCCCAGCCTTGAGCCGGCCAAGCGCCGAGGCAACCGCCGCTACTACCAGCGCCATGACGTGCTGATGGTGCGGCAGATCCGCAGCCTGCTGTACGAACAGGGCTACACCATCGGTGGTGCACGCCTGCGCCTGGAGGGTCCCGATGCCCGCGAGGAATCGGCGCTGAGCAACCAGATCATCAAACAGGTGCGCATGGAGCTGGAAGAAGTGCTGCAGTTGCTGCGCCGCTGATCCTATTTCCATCGTAATCCGCTATACTTCACGGCCCGCCGCACTGGCGGGCACATCGCAGCATCAGTCGGGGCGTAGCGCAGCCTGGTAGCGCATCTGCCTGGGGGGCAGAGGGTCGTCGGTTCGAATCCGGCCGTCCCGACCACTGTGATGAATCAAGAAGCCCGCGCAGCGATGCGTGGGCTTTTTTGTGCGTGCGGTGTATGCTGCGCGCCACTCGTACTACCGCGGCTGCTGAACCCGGTACTCACGAGAACACATCATGGAATCTGCAAGAAACCGTGCCTGGCGTCGCAGCCAGGCCCGCAACCGTGGTGGCGACCGCGCCACGACGGCCTACCGCTACAAGCCCGAGAAGAACTGGAAGCTGTTGTATACGCGCGATGCCAAGCTCGCGCGTGCACGCCAGCTGGGCTTCACCTATCCGGTCTTCAGCGCCCGCCAACTGCAGGAACAGGAATGATCAACCTGCTGTTCGTCTGCAGCCGCAACCAGCTGCGGAGCCCGACCGCCGAAGCCATGTGGCGACGGCGGCCCGGCTTCAACGCGAAGTCGGCCGGCACCAGCCCGCACGCACGACGCCCCATCGGCCCGGCGGATATCCGCTGGGCCGATGTCATCTTCGTGATGGAGGCCAAGCACCAGCATCGCCTGCAGGCCGCGTACGCGCGCCTGCTGGAACACAAGCGCCTGCATTGCCTGGATATCCCCGACGACTATCGCTGCATGGATCCGGTATTGATGGACCTGCTGGACGCAAAGGTGACCATGTATCTCGATCAGCTGCCGGAAAAGCGGTAGATCAGCTCCGGATCGCCTTCGTCCAATCCATGCACGATGCCGCTGTCGATGAAACCCGAGGCGGGCATCACCTCGCGGATATGCAGCATCGTCGAGGAAAGATCGGCTGTGCCATCGCAGGCTCCTGGACTGGATGCGCCCAGCCCATCGATCACCTCGGCCGTGTCTGCGTATCCGCCACAGCCAGCGTGTGGTCGGCAGTCAATACACGCGGAACTCGGCACGGCAGCCGTCGCTGACCCACACCCCCCGGCGGTCCCAGCCCCAGTTGCGGTCCTCGACGCACGGCGTCACCGACTTCTGCTTGACCAGGCGCACTCCATGGCGCACCCGGATGCGGCATTCCTTGTCCTTCTGTTCGTAGGACTCGCAGACCAGGCGCTCGCCGTCGTCATCCCGGTCACGGTCCCGGCCGCGCCCCGGCCAGCGGCCGCGTCCCTGTTCGTCGGCCACGAACTCAGCGCGGCAGCCTTCGGTGACCCAGAGCATTCGGCGGCTCTGGCCCCAGTTCTGGTCCTCGACGCAGCGGGTGACCGACAGCTGCCTGGCCATGCGCATGCGGCCTTCGATCGGGCACTGCTGGGTCTTGTTGAACTGCGACTCGCAACGCAGCGGCGGAATGTGATCGCTGACGTAGTCCTGGGCGGCCACCGTGGTGGCCCCCAGCAACAGGGCCAGGGCGGAGGTGGAAATCGGCAGCAACAGGCGATGGGTCATGGAGAGCCTAGGCAGAGGGAATGGGCCGCAAGAATGGACCAGCCCGAGGCCGTCGGAACGGATCGTTCCGGCGCTGGCTCAGTGGGGATTTAGTAGTGCGCACCGGCCCATGCAGGGCCTTACATCCCTTATCATCGCGGCACATCCGATCGCATCGGCTTACACCTTCTTACATGTCTCCCACGCATGCCGGCGCAGCCTGTGGCTGCCGTCACTGGCGTGCAGCCGGCTTGCGGAGGAGGATGCGCGGACCACGACGACCACAGGGGGTTGCGTTGATCAGCAGTACCGTCATTCATCGCTCGGCTGGCGCAGAGGCCGGGCAGGTGCGTGTCCTGGACACCACGTTCAAGGGCAAGCATGTGTTCATTGCGTGGGGCCTGCGCGGGCCGGAACTGACCCGCAGCGCAGACCCGCCCGCCACCGTGGCTGCGCGCAAGGCGTTGCACGCCGTGGCTGGCCACAGCGAAGGGCCGCGCAGCCCGGAGGTGTTCATCGCCAACCAGTCGGCGGTGGCGATTACCGTCTATCGACTGCTGACCGAGGCGCGTTCGGGTGATGCCATCTTCTTCCTGTGTGATTCGCAGGCCGTGGTCGACTGGCTGATCACCGCCCTGGAAGTCCAGGGCGAAGGCTGACGCTGCGCGCGGTCAGGCCAGCGCAGCGTCCACCGCCGCAAGCGCGTGCAGGGTGGTGGTGTCGAACAACGGCACCGCACTGTCTTCTGGGCGCACCAGCAGCATGATCTCGGTACAGCCGAGGATGATCGCTTCGGCGCCGCGCGCGACCAGGCGCGCGATCACGCCGGCGTAGGCCTGCCGTGAGTGCTCGCTGACCACGCCGGCGATCAGCTCCTGGTAGATGATGTCGTGCACGCAGCGGCGATCATCAGCCTCCGGAACCAGTACCTGCAGCCCGAAGCGGTCCTGCAGCCGGTCGCGGTAGAACGCCTGCTCCATGGTGAAGGCGGTGCCGAGCAGTCCCACCTTGCGGATGCCTGCCTGCAGGATCGCCGTGGCGGTCGGGTCGGCGATATGCAGCAAGGGCAGCGGGCACTCGGCTTCGATCCGGTCGGCCAGCGTGTGCATGGTGTTGGTGCAGATCACCAGCAGCTCGGCGCCACCGGCCTGCAGTCGCCGCGCGGCATCGAGCATGTGGTTGCCCAGCACATCCCACCGACCATCGTGCTGCAACTGCTTGATGCCGGCGAAATCCACCGACCACAGCAGCAGTTGCGCCGAATGGGCGCCACCGAGGCGGTTCCGCACCGCCTCGTTGATGAGACGGTAGTACTGCGCCGAGCTTTCCCAACTCATCCCGCCGATCAGGCCAAGGGTCTTCATGCACTGCTCCATGCCAGGGAGTCGTCATTGCAGCACAGCAGGTGTGGCAGTTGCACCATACATTAGTGACTGCTAATGTGTTGATCATGATCGAGAACGCCCTGTTCAAGGCGCTGGCTGACCCCACCCGCCGCCACATCTTCGAAAAGCTGGCCGATGGTGGGCGGCATGCCAGCGCGCTACGCGAGGGCATTGCGATCAGCCAGTCTGCGATGTCCCAGCACCTGGCAGTGCTGCGCGATGCAGGGCTGGTGCGTGAGCAGCGCCAGGGGCGCTTCGTCCACTATGAAGTCGATCCGCGCGGGCTGGCCCACATCGGACGCTGGCTGCAGCGATACCGGGCCTACTGGCCGGCGCGGATGTCCGCACTGCAGAACCTGCTGGAGGAGATGGACTGATGGACGATGTACTGAAGGAAGCGGCTCCCGCGCTGGTGATGGAGCAGCGGTTGCCTGCGCCGCCGGAACGGGTCTGGCGCGCACTGTTCGACCCGGCACTGCGTGAGCGCTGGTTGCCTGCCGCCGATCTTGCCGATCCACAGCCCTGCCTGTGCGAGGAGGGGCGGGAGCTGGGATTCCGCTTGCGCGATGCACAGCCCCCACATCTGCACAGCCTTGTGTGTTTTCGGCTGCGCGCTGATGAGGATGGGGGAACGGTGCTGACCATCGTGCATCGGCTCACCGACCGGCGCGCGCTGATACCGCCGGCGTCCAACGATGACCATCGCACGGTGATGCGCGCGGCTTGAGCCGGCGCCTGGATCGAACGCTACAGGGAGCAGGCACATGCGGGACAGAATGCAGCTGGTACCGATGGTGGTGGAACGCAGCGAGCGCGGTGAGCGCTCCTATGACATCTACTCGCGGCTCCTGCGCGAGCGCATCATCTTTCTCAACGGCGAAGTCGATGACACCGTATCGGCGCTGGTCTGCGCGCAACTGCTGTTCCTTGAATCTGAAAATCCGGAGAAGCCGATCCATCTGTACATCAATTCGCCGGGTGGGGTGATCTCCAGCGGCCTGGCGATGTACGACACGATGCAATACATCTCGGCCCCGGTGCATACGCTGTGCATGGGCACCGCGCGGTCGATGGGTTCGTTCCTGCTGATGGCCGGCGAGCCGGGTCACCGCGCGGCGCTGGCCAATGCCAGCCTGCATGTGCACCAGCCGCTGGGCGGGGTGCAGGGCCAGGCTTCGGACATCTTCATCCACGCCGAGGAGATGCAGCGCACCAAGCAGCGCATCACCCAACTGTATGCGCGGCATTGCGGACGCAGTTTCGAGGAGGTCGAACAGACCCTGGACCGTGATCGGTTCATGAGCGCCGAGCAGGCATGCGAATGGGGCCTGATCGACCAGGTACTGGTACGGCGCGACGCGCTCGCGGCCTGAGCCTGCCTCTGTAACCACCGCATCCATGCTGCACTGTGTGTGCCGCGCCAGGCCGGCGCGCTCTATGCTGGTTAGATGTTCTGAAGTGGACGCCCGATATGGCCCTGCATACCTGGTGGTGGTTCGTGGCCACGGTCTTCGTGCTGTGCGGGACGCCCGGGCCGAACATGCTGCACATCCTTGGGCGCAGCGTCGGGCTGGGGTTCCGTGGCAGTGTGCCGGCCATGGCCGGCTGCCTGCTGGCGATGCTGCTGGTGCTGGCGGCTTCCGCAGCGGGCCTGAGTGCGCTGCTGCATTCCTCGCCCATGCTGTTCGAGGTGCTGCGCTATCTCGGTGTGGCCTACCTGGCCTGGCTCGGCATCAAGGCCTGGCGTGACAGTTGCCGGCCCGCACCCGCAGTGGTCGATGCTGCCGAGGTCACACTGGCGCCGGTACATGGCGCAGGAACGGTGTTCCGCGGCGGCCTGTGGGTTGGCCTGAGCAATCCCAAACTACTGCTGTTCGCCGCAGCGTTCCTGCCACAGTTCGTCGATCCGTCGCGCAGCCAGGCCGTGCAGTACAGCGCGCTGGTGGCGACCTTCGCGGCCTGCGAACTGTTCTGGTACGTGATGTATGCGGCCGGTGGCCACGGCCTGCGCCGTTGGCTTGCCAAGCCATTCGCACGGCGCTGGTTCGAGCGGCTGGTGGGAAGCGTGTTCCTGGCCTTCGCAGTGGCGCTGCTGCGCTTCCGGCCGCGTTGATTCACGCCGCACACGCGGCCCGTTCACGAGCGCCGCATCGGTGGCGGCCTAGCCTGATCGCACCGTTTGCATTCCCTGCAGGGAAAGGATCGACATGATCAAGTGGGCCATCATCTTCGCCATCATCGGCATCATCGCTGGCGTGCTGGGCTTCGGCGGCATCGCTGGCGCCGCCGTGGGCATCGCCAAGTTCCTGTTCTGGGCAGGCATCATCATCGCCGTGGTCCTGTTCCTGATCGGCATGAGCGTGGCGAAGAAGGTCAGCTAGCGCCAGTCGCGCAGCAGCGTCTTCAGTGCGCGCTGCTGCGCGAGAACAGATTGATCACCAGTACGCCGGCGCAGATCAGGCCGATCCCGATCAATGCCGGTGCATCCAGCCGCTGCTTGAAGACCACCAGGCCGATCAGCGAGATCAGCACGATGCCGACGCCGGACCAGATTGCATAGGCGATGCCGGTCGGCACCGACTTCATGGTGACCGATAGCAGGTAGAAGCACAGCCCATAGCCAACCAGTGCGCCCACTGTCGGCCACAGCCGGCTCATGCCGTCCGAGGCTTTCAGCAGTGACGTGGCGATCACTTCCAGCACGATGGCGGCGGCCAGGTAGATATAGGGGTTCATCGCGGGCTCCGGGTCACTGCGGGTCGCACCGGATCAATCGTCGATGCGAGCGAAGCGCGCCTGCGGGCCGTGTTCGCCCGGAACCTGCTCGATGAACATCGGGTAGGGGCGTACCCACAGGCCGCCTTCGCCATAGAGTGCGCGATAAAGCACCATCGGTTCCAACGTCTCGCTGCTGCGGACGATGTCGAGCACCTCGTATTCGCCGCCCTTGAAGTGGCGATACCGGCCACGGGCGAGATCGGGCAGGGGAGTCAGCTCAGCCATGGCAGGGCGTGCTCACTTGCGCGTCGGGCTGGCGGGCTTGGCGCAGTACGCGTCGATGGCCTCGGCCGTGTTGGCCAGGCCCTGCGCCTGCGCCAGTTCCCAGGGGCGCTCGCAGCGCTGGCTGTGTTCGCACCACTGATAGCCGGCAGAGCCGATACAGCCGTGCGCATCACGGTCGCCCCCCACCACCGGTGTCGCTGGCGACGCCTCAGCCGCATCAGCGCGCGCGGTCGCCGTGTCCTGGCTGGCACAGCCGGCCAGAGCCAGCAGGGCCGGGATCAGAAGAAGCACCTTCATGCGCGAGCTCCGTGCGTAAAGCGACATTTTCTGTCGCAAATAGCTCGCCAGCAAGCGCTCAATGCACGGCGGCGCGGATCAACTCTTCGATCAGGATCAGATAGCTGGCCACGAAATAGAACTTCAGCAACGTCGAACGCTGGTGCGAGAAGAAGGTGCGCATGTGGAAGGGGCCCCTGTTGATGACGGTAGTGTGAAGCCAGCCTGACTCCGTGACAAGGATCACGGAATGAACGGGCTAAACGGACTCAGGGATGTGATGAGGGTGGGGTTCTGACGCACTGGCGCGGACTTTTCGTACTTTTCTGATGGGACCACCCTGATGGCATGGCTAGGGTGACGGCATCAGCAGAGGGTCTAGTGCCCCCTGCGCCTTTCCCAGAAGGAGCGTCCCATGGTCATTACCGTCAAGTGCAGTGCCGCGCAGTGGTCCCTGTTGGATCCGGCCGCAGGCGTCGCCGAAGCATTCAACTCCGGGGCCGCAGCGTTCGATGCCGCGGTTGGCCTGGCCAGCGCCCACCATCGCCGGACCGGCCAGGGCAGCACGGTGCGCGTGGAGGCGCTGGGTAGCAGCGTGGATGCCGTGCATTTCGAGGCGATGGCAACCGCCTCGGGGCCGGTTACCGGCCTGCGTCCTGCGCCGGTGGCGTAACGCCGGAGGATCCCCCGTGCAGTGCCTGGCTTACGACATGGCGCAGCCACGATGGATTCACCGTTTTGGCATAGACATGACCGATCTGTGCCGGCAGGGCGCGATCCTGCAGTACGCGCAAGGGCTGTTGGGCCAGCACGAGGATGAGCAGATCCCTGCGCAGGCAGCAGATGCGGCGCAGCAGTGGCATGCCGTCAGCCTGGCCCACAGTCGGCATGCAGGGATCGATGATCAGTGCGTTGCAGCGCGGGCTGGCGATCTGGGTCAGAACCTCTGCGGGCGAACGCGCTTCGCCGAGGGTTCTGCCGTCCAGATGGGGCTGGAGTCTGCGTATCAGTTCGCGTCGGATCCAGGGGTTTGCATCGGCGATGACGAGGGAGGGGAGGGGGGACGGCCGGCTTTCGCAGGCGCCACTGCCTGACTGGAGTGGCAAAGCGTGAACAGCTTGAAGTATCTGCATAGCAGGCTATGGATTGTCGGGGCCACAGCCTTTGGGCAGGAGGTCGTAATAGGGGATGGCAGTCCAGCAGCGCCATTCACGGCTGCGCGTGTCCATGATCAGCACCAGATTGCGCCGCCATGTCCCCACGTTGTAGCCAGCATCGAATCGCAGCAGGCAATCGATCTCGAAGCCGCCATCTGCACGATACTTTGCCGTGATGGTTTCACAGCGCTCACTGCTCTCCGGTACTCCCAGCTTGCGGTTGTCCGAGCCATAGAAATCCCCCCGTTCGGCCAGCCACGCCTCCACTCCAGCCTTCCCGCCAGCCAGTTCGGCCAACGCCGCCGCCAGCTTGGCTTTGGTAGAGAACTTCTTGTATTGCGGAACTGCGATCAGGGAAAGAACTGCAATGATGGCGACGACCACCATGAGTTCGACCAGAGAGAATCCTCGTTGCCGGCGTGTATGCCTCAACGCGTGACCGGCCCTTGAGATTTTCTTTCTCATAGGTTCCTCCATGAGGAAATCAACTTTGAATCATGGCTGGCGCACGCAATGGGAGAGACGCGCGCAACTGTATACAGGCCCGGCGATCTATGTAGGGGCATGCGCGTGCGATCAGTTCAGGCAGACCTGGGGAAGGAGGCTCCGGTCCGGAATGTCGCCCTTGCAGAGCCAAGCTCCCTGCGAGTCGCGATCCAGGGTCAGGCTACCACTGCCGATTGCAGCGTCGCTCTTGAGCTCGCAGTTGATGCTCGTAGCTCCATTCGTGACATCGCTTGTCACCGTAATCCAGGTACAGCGGGAGCTCGACTCGGGCAGGCCAATCGATGCCGGCGTGGTGACCTCGCTGCCCTCGGCGAGGAGTGATTCAACGCCAACTTTTCCACCGGCAACTTCTGCGAGGGCGCCCGCCAACTTTGCCTTGGCCGCGAACCGCTGATACTGCGGCAGGGCAATCATCCCCAGAATCCCGATGATCGCCACCACCACCATGAGTTCAATAAGGGAAAAGCCCTTCTGCCGGGATGCGCTTTTGCCTGCGTGGCGTGTACGGCCGATTGCGGTGTTCATGATAATCCTCTGTGGCGTGGTGGTTTCATTGGTCTGGCCCGGAAACAAGCATTCGTGGCGCAGTCATAGGAAATCACGTGCACGGCAGTGGGTATATTCAAGAACTGGTAAAGTCGAGCGTGTTGAATGGCCGCGCGACTGTTTTGCGAATAATCAGAAAGTGCGCCGCAATTGCGTTGGGCATGGCCCAGGCACTGCCTGCACATCGGCCTTGCCCGCATTGCATCGCCATTCTCCGGCAGGGGTTCGCCACCATTGCAGGCGGCCGTCCTGGCGCAGATCGCAGGTCAGCACCGCGCGGCCGGTGTCGGGGAGCGAGGCGCGCAGGTGCACGCAATGCGCGGCGCTGGCAGGCAGTCCCAGGTGCTGGTCGGTCACGGTGAGATCACCTTCGGCGTAACTGCTTTCCACGGCGGCGATGGCGCCGCCCAGCACGCTGGCCGCGTCGCGCGGCCGGGTGCGGCCGGTAGCGTCATCTGCCGAGGGCGCACACAACAGTAGCGCGTAGACGGCTGTCAGTCCGGCGACGATGCAGACCGACGCCCAGGGCCGGTAGTGGCGTCGGCGAGGTGCCGCCTGTGTGGTTGATCGAGGGCGCATGGAGGGCGGCTCCCGTTGTCGAGAAGGGCGCGCGGTGCAACCACAGGCCGGGGCCGCTCTCCCCAGAGCAGCCCCGGCATTCGCATCCCCTGGCTATCGTTGTCGTGCGCTACAGCGCCAGCGAGCTTTCCACGTCCAGCACCATGCGCCGGGCGAGAGCTAGATTGGCCTTCTGCCGATCCAGTACCACATAGAAGAACAGGCCCTTCTTGGCCGACACCGGGCGCAGCACGTGGTACGCGCGACCCAGAGTGATCAGCACGTCCTCGATGCTGTCGTTGAGCTTCAGCGCTTCAGCCGCTTTCATCTTGGCGCGCAGCACCTCGGTGTTTCCTGCGGCCGCCAGCTCCATGTCCACGCCTGAGCCGGCCTCACCCAGCAGCATGCCGCTTTCGTAGTCGACCAGGGCAACGGCTTGTGCGCCGTTGATCTGCATGAGCGTGTCCAGGCATTTGTTGATGGCGATGTTCATTTCAGTGGTCCGTTGCGGGTGTGAGGAGTTGAAGAGCCGTCTGATCAGTGAGAGGGCATGCATCAGTTCGGGTTGTCGGTCAGGGCCCGTACGCACTGCTTGGCATGCCACAGCACGTTGCCGATGACACAGCTGTGGTCGCATGCGGTCATCAATAGGCGGGGCTGTGTTCCGGGAATGGCAAGCATCAAAACCTTGCCGTTGGCGGCATCGAGGATGAGTGTGTCGAGTTCACCAAAGTGCAGTTCGCGACCCAGCGCACTGGCCAGGCCGAGCATCGAGCTGGTCATCGCGGCCAGGCGATCGGCGACATGGCCCTTCGGGCCGGCCTGGGCCAGTGCGAAACCATCAGTGCTGGCAACGACGAGCGCCTGGATGCCGGTGACATCGTGTACGAGCGCGTCGAGTGCCAATGTGCGGTCGATGTCATTCATGGGCGGCCGCCGTGGCATTGCATTCGATCTGACTCATCAGCAGGTCCATCGCCATGATGGCCTGCGCCATGTCGCGTGGGTCCAGCGGCAATGCCGGCAGGTGTGGCGCATGGTCCTGCAACCAGTCCTGCCAGTGCGGCTGTACCGGATCATCGGTGCTACCGCATCGGGTGAAGCCGATGACGACGGGCAGCCCCGGTGCGCTTTCGGCGATAGCTCGCAGATGCCGCCCGGCCAGCGTGGCGCCCACGCTGGCGCTGCCATCGATCAGAACGATGGCACCTTCTGCACCGGCCAGCAGGATCGGCCAGATGTAGGAGAAACGTTCCTGCCCCGGCGATCCGTACAGGCGCAGGCGGTCGCCGCCTGGCAGGTCGATGTCGCCATAGTCCATGGCCACGGTGGTGTATTGCTTGCCCACGGAAGGGTCGGTATTGCGGGCTTCCGTCACCACCGCCGTGCCCTGGGTCAGGGTCTGCACGAGGGTGGACTTGCCCGCGCCGAGTGGGCCCATCACTACGATCTTGTGCTCACGCACGGTCATGCACTCCAGCGGATGCGAAGTTGTCGCCACAGATTGACGAGGCTGTCGGCGGGCGAGGGGCGCACAGGTGCGTCCTCGCCCACAACGGGAAAGGCATAGGCGGTGAGGAACGCTGCGTTGAAGAACGACTGCACGGTTTGGCGTGGCAGATCCAGGATGTCGCAGCATGCGCGCACGGACGCGCCCTGCTTGATCAGCAGCGCGCACAGTCGGAAGTGATCGGGACGATGGGCCAGGATGCGGAAGTCTGGCCAACGCCGCAGGCGCAACTTCGTGCAGTCTTGCAGGGGCGGGATCGGCACGCCGGGCCCGTCCGTGACCAGGGCAACGTTCCACAGCGTCAGGCGCAGCGGAACATTGCTGCACACCGTCGCACGCTGCACGAAGACCTCCTGTGTCACCGGTACTAGGCTCAGTCGAGAGTCTGCGTCGCCCAGTAGTCTCTGCAGCAGTGTCAGCGTGATCGGCGCGGGTGCGGTGGTCATCATCCGGTCGTTCCTGGCGTCCAGCCAGCACACGGTGGCCCCGTCGTGAATGATCGCGGCATGGGCCGGCCGCCGCGACGGCGTGCTGTCGCTCGCCAGATGCAGTCGCAACTGCTGTACGAACGGCAATGCGGCAGTTGGCAATGCGGCCGGCGCCAGTGGCTCTGCTTCAAAGGGCTCTTGCAGATCCTCAAACGATTGACGACGGAATCGGACCATGGGGTGTCCAGTGCGGCGAGTGATCGGAGGTGACTTTGTAAGCGGCCCCGCTGGCTTTCTGGAATGAAACTATTGGGAAAACTGCTGTGTAATTCGTATTTTTGATGCTCTCTGCAATTAATGGAATTGGCCGGAAGTTACTGCTGCAATGACATCAATTGCAGTGAGCGATTATTAAGTTGACGTAACCTGGAATGATTACTAGCGTCTCCACTGCGCACTGCGGCGTGACTATTGACGGGTAATCAGCATGCTCACTCGAATTGCCATTGCGGATGATCATCCACTGGTCTTGCTAGGCACGCGCATCGTGATCGAGGCCGGTGGGCAGCATCGCGTGGTGGCGGAGGCGCGATGTGCAGAAAGCCTGCTGGCCATCCTGGCCGAAGAGCCGGTGGATCTGGTGGTGACTGATTTTTCGATGCCGGATGTCGGCCGCTCGGACGGTCAGGCGATGCTGCAGGCGCTGAGTCGCAATTACCCCAAGGTGCCGGTGATCCTGGTCACGATGGTCACCAACGCCACCACCTTGAACATGGCAATGCGTACCGGTGTGCGCGGACTGGTGTGGAAGTGCAGTTGCGTGGATGGCACCCGCAAGGCGGTCGATACCGTGTTGAGCGGGGGGATCTACCTGGACCCCCAGTTGGCGCACTGCCTGCAGGAGGGTGGGCGTGAGCGATCGCTTTCGGTGTTGTCGCCCAAGGAGCTGGAGGTTCTGCGGCTGTATGTGTCGGGACCTTCGATCACAGAGATCGCCGGGAAGCTGCGGCGCACCGTCAGTACCATCAGCCGGCAACGCATTTCGGCGATGAGGAAACTGGGCATCAGCAATGATGCCGAGCTGTTCGCCTATGCGTTCGAGGAACGCCTGGGCAATGCCGGTGGCATGGCCAGTGGGGCAGCAAACGGGGGCCCATGAGTTCACGGCGGTCCAGTCAGGTCCGGTTGAGTTGTTTGAATGGGGGAACAACTGCCATCGCGCCTCCCTCTGTGCGCCGCGCCGTGAATCCCGGATGCTTGCGCCATCGTATTCATCTGGAGATCTCGATGGGCAAGGCACTCACCTGGCGCACCCTGGCCTGCATCCTGTTGCCGATGCTGGCGGCCGCCGGCGGCGCCCAGGCGCAGAGCTATGGCTACGGCTACGACGACGACCGCTACGGCGGCCGCGATGGCAGTGGCATCGTGCGCTGCGAGTCGGTCAAGAACCGCAGCAATGAGTGCCGCCTGGATGGCCGCGCGCGGTTGATCCGCCAATTGTCCGGTTCGCCCTGTGTGGAAGGTGAGACCTGGGGCCAGTCGCGCAACGGCGTCTGGGTCACACAGGGGTGCCGTGCCGAATTCGTCGGTGAATACCGCCGCGGCGGCGGCTGGGGCGGCAATGGCGGCGGCTGGGGCAACGGCAATGGATGGGGTGGTGGCGATGTGGTCACCTGCCATTCCAATGGCCACCGGCAGGAGTACTGCGATGCCCGCATCCGCCGGGGCGTGCGCCTGATCCGCCAGGACTCGCGCAGTGCCTGCATCGAAGGTCAGAGCTGGGGCTGGGATCGCCGCGGCATCTGGGTGAGCGATGGCTGCAGGGCGCAGTTCCAGGTGAACTGAGCTTTACGGGTTCAACCCGTGAAAATCAGAATAATCTGATACAGCTCACATTTTGAACGACGTATCGTCTGTGACCAGGGCGCCCTGCGTGCCCTGATACCCGGTGATGTCGATTGCCGTAGCCGGCATCAGCATCGCGCCGCCGTCGATACGCTGCCTCAAGGAGTGAGCTGCATGTTGATCCGCCTGCAATGCGAACAGCGCCAGTGGCGCGTGCTGCACCCGGATAGGCCGGAGCCGATCGAGTTCCGTGATGGCGCACGAGCCTATGACTTTGCCGAGACCCTGGCCCGCCTGCACTTCGTCGACACCGGGCAGCGCGCCGCCGTGCGCGTGGAGGCCAGCGGGGCGTTCGTGGAAGCGGTCAGTTACGGTTGAGCGTGGGGCGCCTGCCGGGGCAGGCCTGCGGGGTTCGGCCATCCACGCATGGCGTGGAACCACCTGCTTCCACCGTGGAAGGTGCGAGCCTTCGGCTGCACCTTCCCGTGATGCGTGGATTCCTGATCGGCCTCAGCCCGCGGCACTCAGCGGCGGGCTGCCTGCGGCCAGCTGTGGCCAACGCTTGAGCACGGCGGCGCGGATGCCGGCCGCATCGATACCGGCTTCGGCCAGCAGGTCCTCGCGGCTGGCGTGGTGCTGGTAGCTGTCGGGCAGGCCCAGGTGCAGGATCGGACGCAGCACGCCTTCGGCATTGAGCAGTTCACCGACACCGGAACCGGCACCGCCGGCCACGACGTTGTCTTCGATCGTGACCAGGCCCTCGTGTTGGGCGGCCATGGCCAGCACCAGCTCGCGATCCAGTGGCTTGATGAAGCGCATGTTGACCACGCTCAGGCCCAGTTCGCGGCCGACCTGCTCGGCGGCGGGCACGGTGCTGCCGAAGGCAAGCAGGGCGATGCGGTTGCCCTGCAGGCGCAGCTCGCCCTTGCCGATCGGCAGGGTCGACAGGTCGGTGCCGGCCGCAACGCCGGTACCCGTACCGCGCGGGTAGCGCACGGCAGCCGGACCCGGGTGCTGCAGGCCGGTGCTGAGCATCTGCCGGCACTCGGCTTCATTGGAGGGTGCCATCACCACCATGTTCGGCACGCAGCGCAGGAAGCTGAGGTCGAGGTTGCCGGCGTGGGTCGCGCCGTCCGGACCGACCACGCCAGCGCGGTCGATCGCAAACAGCACGTCCAGATCCTGGATCGCCACGTCGTGCACCAGCTGGTCGTACGCACGCTGCAGGAAAGTGGAGTAGATCGCCACCACCGGCTTGCCACCCTGGGTGGCCATGCCGGCGGCGAGGGTGACCGCGTGCTGCTCGGCGATCGCCACGTCGAAATAGCGCTGGGGGTACTCCTTGCTGAAGCGCACCAGGCCGGAGCCTTCGCGCATCGCCGGGGTGATGCCGTAGAGGCGCGGCTCGGCGGCGGCGGCATCGCACAGCCAGTCGCTGAATACATCGGTATAGGTCGGCTTCTTGGCCCCGGCCTTGGCCACCAGGCCCTTGTCCGGATCGAACGGGCCCACGGCGTGGTAACCGATCTGATCGCCTTCCGCCGGCTCGTAGCCCTTGCCCTTGGTGGTCATCACATGCAGCAGCTTCGGGCCCTTGGAGGCGCGCAGCGTCTTCAGAGTGGACAACAGCGCCGGCATGTCGTGGCCGTCGATCGGGCCGGTGTAGTGGAAGCCCATTTCCTCGAACATCGTGGAGGGCACGAACATGCCCTTCCAGTGTTCTTCCCAGCGCTTCACGAAACGCGCCGGGTTGTTCTTCTTGTCACCGAGGATCTTCTTGCCACCTTCGCGCAGCGCGTTGAGCGTACGGCTGCCGGTCGCTCGGCCCAGCATCTTGGTCAGGCCGCCCACTGCCTCGGAGATCGACATGTTGTTGTCGTTGAGGATCACCAGCAGGTTCGGCTCCGGCTCCATGCCACCAGCGTGCATCAGCGCCTCGAACGCCATGCCGGCAGTCATCGCGCCGTCACCGATCACCGCCACGACCTTGCGGTCGTCGCCTTCGGACTGGCGGGCGATGGCCATGCCGAGCGCGGCCGAGATCGAGGTGGAGGAGTGGCCGACGCCGAAGGTGTCGTACTCGCTTTCCTCGCGCTTCGGGAACGGCGCGACACCGTCCTTCTGCTTGACGGTATGGATCTCGTCGCGGCGACCGGTCAGGATCTTGTGCGGGTAGGTCTGATGGCCGACGTCCCACACCAGCTGGTCGACCGGGGTCTGGTACAGGTAGTGCAGGGCCACGGTGAGCTCGATGACGCCCAGGCCGGCGGCGAAGTGGCCTCCGCTCTTGCCCACCGATTCGATGAGGTAGGCGCGCAGTTCGTCGGCGACCGCCCTCAATTCGGATTCGTCGAACGTGCGCAGGTCATCCGGTGTCTGGATGCGCGCGAGGCGGGGATAGCGGGCAGAGTCGATCATCATGTTCGCACTTTTTCTGAACGCCCATTTTCGCCCTCAAACGGGGGTGGGGCAAGCAAACGCCGCCGTCCGTGACAGGACGGTGAGGGTTGCATGTTCGGGCGTTCAGGTGCTCAGTTTCGAGCGCTTGGGCAACTGCGCCTTCAGGAAGGCCATCTGGTCGGCCAGGATGTTGCGGTTGGACAGGATCAGGTGCTCGATCCAGCTGGGCCGGTAGGGCACTGCCAGCAGGGGCATGCCGGCCTGCTGCGGGGTGCGGTCGCTCTTGCGCGAATTGCAGTGGAAGCACGCGGTGACCACGTTTTCCCAGCAGTCCAGGCCACCTTTGGACAGCGGCATGACATGGTCGCGGGTGAGCGTGGGGCGGGTGAACTGCTGGCCGCAGTACATGCACAGATGGGCGTCGCGGGCGAACAGGGCCTGGTTGGTCAGGTTCGGCGTCGGGTCGATCGCGCGGGAGCGGGCGTGGCCGCGGGCAGCGATGATCGGGTGCAGGTCCATGCCGCTCTGCAGGCCGCTGAAGCGGTTGGTGCCACCGTGGATGTGCAGGCAGGGATCGCCAAGCGTCCAGGCCACTGCCTCGCGGGCGTAGAGGCAGGCCGCATCCTGCCAGGTGATCCAGTCCAGTACGCGTCCGTGGGCATCAAGCGAGAGCAGCCGGACCGAACCGGGGCGATGCAGCGTCGTGGCGTTGGGCGATGCTTCGGCGCCCGGAGCAGAAAACGGAGCTCCGGCTTCGATCAGACCCAAGCGTGTAGTGTCTGTCTCCATCGGGAGAACAGCTTATACCTGAATGTTGACGATTTGTGTATCGCCCGTCGGCGATACGCAAATCGTCAACATTCAGGTCCGCGCATTCCTCCTATCCCCCGCACCTGTCGGTGCGCCCCCTTAACAAAGGGGGCTTTTCTCCAGATGGATTCCGGTGGTTCTCATCCACGCATGGCGTGGATCTACGCAGTTCGCGGGGAACTGTCAGAGGCGGGGCGGTGTGGGGTGGCAGGACCGTTGGCGCCATGGATGGCGCCATCGAGCCCCATGGATGGGTTTACGGTGTGTCCTGCCAGGCCACACCGCCCCGCCATCCACCGGGATGCAGCTGTTGCTGTTGCGGTTGCCGGCCAGCGGCCGGCACTACCGCGGGTGCCGGGCGGCAGCCCGGCTCAGACGCCGAATCGCTCGTCGTCCATCGCCATCAGCGGGGCGGCGCCGGACTGGATCGCGGCGGCGTGGCTGAGCGTGCGCGGCAGCACACGGGCGAAGTAGAACCGCGCAGTCTCGCGCTTGCCCTGGGCGAAGGCGGCGCCGTGCGCGCTGGCATCGGCGGCGGCCACGCTGCGGGCCCACCAGTAGGCCAGCACCACGTAACCCGAATAGAACAGGTAGTCGTAGCTGGCCGCGCCCAGTTCGTCCGGATTGCCGGCCGCGCGCTGGAGCACGTCCATCGTCAGCTTGCCCCATTCGGCGGCCTTGGCGCGCAGCGGGCCAATGAACTCGGCCAGCGCTTCGTTGCCCTCGTGTTCCTTGGCGAAGGCTTCGATCTCGGCCAGCATCAGCTTCAGGCCGGCGCCCTGGCTGGACGCGGTCTTGCGGCCGATCAGGTCCAGCGCCTGGATGCCGGTGGTGCCTTCATACAGCGTGGTGATTCGGGCATCGCGGGCCAGCTGTTCCATGCCGTGTTCGCGGATGTAGCCGTGGCCACCGAAGCACTGCAGGGCGTTGTAGGTGTTCTCGATGCCCCATTCGGTCTGGCAGGCCTTGGAGATCGGGGTCAGGAAGCTCACCAGGGTGTCGGCGCGCTCGCGCTCGGCCGCATCTTCGGCATGGTGGGCGACGTCGATCAGGGTTGCGGCGTGCAGCGCCAGCAGGCGGCTGCCTTCGACCAGCGACTTCACCGTCAGCAGCATGCGGCGCACATCCGGGTGGACCAGGATCGGGTCGGCCGGCTTGTCAGGGAACCTGGCACCACTCAGGGCGCGCGACTGCAGGCGCTCACGGCTGTACTTCAGCGCGTTCTGGTAGGCGCGCTCGGACAGGCCGATGCCCTGCAGGCCGACCCCCAGGCGCGCGGTGTTCATCATGGTGAACATCGCCTGCAGGCCCTTGTGCGGCTGGCCAACCAGGTAGCCCTGCGCGCCATCGAAGTTCATCACGCAGGTGACCGACCCCTTGATGCCCATCTTGTGCTCGATCGAGCCGCAGCGCAGTGCGTTGCGCTCGCCGACGTTGCCGTCGCGGTCGACCTTGAACTTCGGGGTGACGAACAGCGAGATGCCCTTGGCACCCGGGGGAGCGTCGGGCAGCTTGGCCAGCACCAGGTGCACGATGTTCCCGGTCAGGTCATGCTCGCCGGCGGTGATGAAGATCTTGGTGCCGGTGATCGAATAGCTCCCATCGGCGTTCGGCTCGGCCTTGGTCTTGAGCAGGCCGAGGTCGGTACCGCAGTGCGGTTCGGTCAGGCACATGGTGCCGGTCCAGCGGCCCTCGATCAGCGGCTTGAGGAAAGCCTCGTGCTGCCAGGCCTCGCCGTGCTGCTTCAGCGCTTCGATCGCGCCGTGCGAGAGCAGCGGGAAGTTGCCCCACGCCAGGTTGGCGGCGTTGATCATTTCGTTCAGCGGCACGCCCAGGGTGTGCGGCAGGCCCTGGCCGCCCAGCTCCGGCGAGGCGGTCAGGCCGGTCCAGCCGCCATCGACGAACTGGTCGTAGGCCTGCTTGAAGCCGGGCGGGGTGGTCACTTCACCGGTGGCCTGGTCGAGCACGCAGCCGATCTCGTCGCCGACGCTGTTGAGCGGGGCCAGCACGGTGGCGCTGAAGCGGCCGGCTTCCTCCAGCACGGCATCGACCACGTCGGCGGTGGCGTCGGTGAAGCCCAGGCGGGCGAACAGGGGTTCGACCTTGAGCACGTCATGCAGGGCGAAACGGAGGTCGGAAAGCGGGGCGGTGTAGCTGCTCATCGGTACGTCTCGATTTGATCAGGGCAGGGGAGAGCGGCGCCGGGCGCCGCCACGAAAGGCGGGTTCAGCGCAGCACGCCGGGCAGGCCGGGGGCCTGGTTGAGGGTGCTGCGGCTGCTGATGTCGAAGCTGCGCTGCTTCTTCTCCTGCGGCGTGGCCGCCACCGTTCCCTTCAGGCCATAGGCCAGGGTGCGGTTGCTGGCCAGCGCATCGGCCACCACCAGGCGCGCGGCCGAGCTGGGCACGAGGTCGATATTGATGACGTCGGCGGAGGTGCCGCCGATGGAGATGCCGGGCTTGGCCTGCAGGGTGCCCGCTTCGTTGTCGCCGACGGTCAGCGCCAGCGAAACGTCATCGAAGGTCATCGGCATCGAGCTGAAGTTCTGCAGGCGCAGGGCCACGGTCCAGTTGCCGTCGGCACGCACGGTCAGCTGCTGCAGGCTGGCCGCCGGTTCCGAAACACGCTTGACGATGCCGTTGTTGCAGGCAACAAGGGCGAGGGTGCACAGGACAATCAAGGCGATACGGAAACGGTGGAGCATGGGCGCAAGTCCTCTGGAGGGGTGCGTTTGGATAAGCATACTACGGCGTATGGTCGTTTGGATCGCCTGTGGCGACCCGTCGCAGAGGGTAGCGCGTGAAGATGGTGGCCGGGCGTGCGCGGCGCCGCGGTTGCGACGCGGTTCAATCGGCGGGCGTATCGCGAAGCGGGGCCATCAGGCGCAGCGGGCGCAGGTCGTAGCCCATGGCCTCGGCCTTTTCTTTCAGCGCTTCGAAGCGTGCGCGATCCATTTCCGGCAGGCGCGAGAGGATCCACAGGTACTTCCGGTCCGGTTCACCGACCAGCGCCCACTGATAGTCCGGATCCAGCGCCAGCACCCAGTAGTCGGCCCAGACCAGCGGGACCCAGCTCAGCCAGTCCGGCGCGAAGCGCACCTGCAACTGGCCGGGATGGCCGGCCACCGCGCGAGCCACGCCTTCGGCGACCACGCGCTCACCGTCGCCGTTGCGGCAGGCGTTGGTGACACTGATGCGGCCATCGCTGCGCAGTCCGTAGTTGGCGGTGATCTCGCCCACGCACTGCTTCTGGAACGAGACCGGAAGATGCGCAATCTCGTGCCACTGGCCGGCGTAGCGATCGATGTCCAGGCGCTCGACCGCGCGCACAGGTTCAGTGGCGATCACCGGGAAAGCGGCCAGCAGCAGGCAGGCGAACAGGGCGGGGCGCAGAGGCATCGTCAGGCTCCAGGCAGGAGTCTGGAGCGTAGGTGCCGCCGCGCATGCCGGTGTAAATGTTTCGTCAACCGGGCGTGTGCGCAGGCGCCGCATCCGCCACTCGTGCAGTGCGCGAAGCACGGACAAAAAAAGACCTGCATCTCTGCAGGTCTCGAAAGATGGTGGCCGAAGACGGAATCGAACCGCCGACACGGGGATTTTCAATCCCCTGCTCTACCAACTGAGCTACTCGGCCAAACTGTGTGGCAATCACGATCAACCGTGATTCCCGAAAAAAAGACCTGCATTTCTGCAGGCTGTCGAACGTGGTGGCCGAGGACGGAATCGAACCGCCGACACGGGGATTTTCAATCCCCTGCTCTACCAACTGAGCTACTCGGCCACGTAGTTCATTGCAGCGAGGTCGCTGCCAAGGACGCGCATATTACGGAGGTCAGCCGCCTACGGCAAGCATTTTGGCAAAAAACCTTCACATTGCCGTCTGCGCAGGCGCAAGTACTTGATCCGCCGTCGCGGAGCGGGGGCGCGCTGGATGCCGATTCAACCGGGCGCGGCGGCGCGGTGATCATCGCGTGCGGCGGAATTCAGCGGGCCACGGTGATCGACAAACGCGGCGTGGCGCGGCCTGCGCGTGGACGGCACCGATACCGGACATGGAACGCTGTTTTCGTGACCGCCATGGGGGAACGCTGCAGCGTAGTGTCGGCGTTCCTTTCCTGATGCTGGCAACAGCAGAGACCGTCGTCATGTCCGACTCATCGACCACCACCCGCATCGTGCTGGCGTCGCGTCCGCAGGGGGCGCCCACCGCAGCCAATTTCCGCCTGGAGCAGGCCGCGCTGCCGCCCTTGGGCGACGGCGAGGTGCTGCTGCGCAATCGCTATCTCTCACTGGACCCGTACATGCGTGGACGCATGGATGAGGGACCGTCGTATGCCGCGCCGGTGGCAGTGGGGGCTGTGATGGAAGGCCAGACCGTGGCCGAGGTGGTGCAATCCAGGGCCGAGGGGGTCGCAGTGGGCGAACGGGTGCTGGCGCCGGGCGGGTGGCAGACCCACGCCGTGCTGCCGGCCAAGGCGCTGGGCCGCCGCCTGGACCCGGCCGGGCTGCCGTTGAGTACGGCGCTGGGGGTGTATGGCATGCCGGGCTTCACCGCCTACTCCAGCCTTCATGAAATCGCCCGCCTGCAGCCGGGAGAGACGCTGGTGGTGGCCGCCGCAACAGGGCCGGTCGGCGCGACCGTGGCGCAGTTGGCCAAGCTGCAGGGCGCGCGCGTAGTGGCTATCGCCGGTGGCGAGGCCAAGCGTGCCTATCTGCAGACGCTGGGCGTGGACGTGGCGCTGGATCATCGCGCGGCTGATTTTGCCGAGCAGCTGCGCGCGGCGGTACCTGCGGGTATCGACGTGTACTTCGAGAACGTCGGGGGTCATGTACTGGACGCGGTGCTGCCGTTGCTCAACGACTTCGCCCGCATTCCGGTGTGCGGCACCATCGCCACCTACAACGATCGTGGTGTCACGCAGCCTGGCCCGGACCGCCTGCCGGCGCTGTTCAGCCAGATCCTGCGCCAGCGCCTGACCGTGCGCGGTTTCATCGTGCATGACTTCAAGCACCTGTGGCCGGACTTCGAGCGCGAGATGGCGCAGTGGCTGCGTGAGGGCCGCATCCAGTACCGCGAGGATGTAGTGGAAGGGCTGGAAAATGCACCGGAGGCGTTCTTCGGGCTGCTGCTGGGGCACAACTTCGGCAAGCTGGTGGTGAAGCTGGACTGAGGGCTTGGCCGGTGCCGGACAAGGTCGGCGGCTTGCGGGTCGCGTCAGCCGTTGGCGACCTTTTCCCGGCGCAGCAGTTCGCGCTTGCGTGCCACGCCCCAGGCATAGCCGGACAGGTCGCCGTCGCGGCGCACCACCCGGTGGCAGGGCACCGCCACGGCCAGCGGATTGCTTGCGCAGGCGCGTGCCACCGCGCGGCTTGATCGCGGCGCGCCGATACGCGCGGCGATTTCGGCATATGAGGCCGTCTGTCCGCGCGGAATCTGCTGCAGCGCCTGCCATACACGTTGCTGGAAAGCCGTGCCGCGGATGTCCAGCGGCAGCGTGGCGCCCCGCGAGGGATCCTCGACCAGGCCCACCACCTGTGCCACCAGTTGCTCATAGCCGCTGTCGGCCCCGACCAGTTCGGCCTGGCGGAAGCGCTGCTGCAGTGACTGCAGCAGCGCTTCCGGATCGTCGCCGAGCAGGATCGCGACCACGCCGGTGGCACTGCTGGCCACCAGCACGCTGCCCAACGAACTTTCGGCAAGCGCGAAGTGGATGACTTCGCCGCGACCACCGGCACGCCATTGCTTCGGCGTCATGCCCAGCAGCTTCGGCGCGTTCTCGTAGAAGCGTCCGCTGGAGCCGAAGCCGGCATCGTGGAAGGCGTCGGTGATGCGTTCCTTCTGCTGAAGTTCGCTGCGCAGGCGATCGGCGCGCAGCGCTGCAGCGTACTGCTTCGGGGTCAACCCGGTCGCCTGCTTGAACAGGCGATGCAGCCGGGTCGGGCTGCAGCCGGCGATGGCGGCCAACGCCTGCAGCGAGGGCTCGTCGAGGCTGGCCTGCAGATGGCGGCAGACCCGTTCGACGCGGGCATCGGGAGCGGTGGTGGCGGTGCTGTCCATGGATGGATTCTGGCACGTGCCGGTTCTACGGAAACTCCGTTTCCTGCACCGGGTCGGGAGGCCCGGAAACGGAGTGTCGGCAGGCGAGAGGCGCGGCATCGTGGTGGCCACTCCACAACCGGTACCACCCTCATGCGCCTGAACAACAAGATCGCCCTCATCACCGGTGCCAGTGCTGGCATCGGCCGCGCCAGCGCGCTGCGCTTTGCTGCCGAAGGGGCAAAGCTGGTGCTCAATGCACGACGCCCACAGCCGCTGCAGGTGCTGGCCGAGCAGATCCGCGCCGCCGGTGGCGAGGTGGTGGTGCATGCCGCGGACGTGGCTGATCCGGCCACGGCACCGGCGCTGGTGGAACTGGCCCAGCAGTCATTCGGTGGGTTGGACATCGCGCTCAACAATGCCGGCATGCTCGGGCCCGGTGCACCGGCAGCAGAGTTCCCGGTGGATGCGTGGCGCGAGGTGATGGCCACCAATCTCGATGCCGCCTTCCACGCCGCACGCGCCCAGTTGCCGGCGTTGCTGGCACGCGGCGGTGGCTCGCTGGTGTTTGTCGGCACCTTCGTCGGCCACACCGTCGGCTTCCCGGGCATGGCGGCCTATGCGTCGAGCAAGGCGGGGCTGATCGGCCTGAGCCAGGTGATTGCGGCCGAGTACGGCGCGCGCGGCGTGCGCAGCAACGTGCTGCTGCCCGGGGGCACCGATACCGAAATGGGCCGGCAGGCCGCACCGACCGGCGATGCCCGCGACTTCGTGCGCTCGCTGCATGCACTCAAGCGCATGGCCGAGCCGGAAGAGATCGCCAATGCGGCGTTGTTCCTGGCCAGCGATGAAAGCAGCTTCGTTACCGGTACCGCAATGCGCGTTGAAGGCGGCGTGTCGATCACCCGAACCTGAGCGCCGTCACGTGCGAGGCGAGTAGCGGATGCCGCTGCTGGCCATGAATCCCTTCGGGTCGAACCGGGCCCAGGCCTCGCCCCAGCTGAAGCGGACGTGGCCGCCGCTCAACGTGCGACCCAGCGCTGCACCCAGCGTGCGCCGCATGAAAGCCACTTCGGCATCGATCGCGGCCTGGGTCGGCCAGCCGTCTTCCAGTGTCGCATCAGGCAGATCGACACCCATCGTCACCCTGTCGAGCTGTTGCCCGTGGAAGCCCAGGCTGATGCCAGCGGGCGCACCGCCCAGGCTGAGCCGCTGCAGGCTCAGCCAGACGTAGCCGGTGCCGACATCGCGCTCGCCATGCGTCAGCGTGGCGAAGGCGATGCGCGCCTCCTGCAGTGAGAGGCTGGGACGGATCAGGTTCGGCAGCGTGCCGAGCTGGATGCTGCCGTCGGTTGGATTGAAGTTCATCGGCACGGTGGGCGTCGCGTGCTGGGCGGGCGGGGGCATGGGTGTCCGCGGAATTCGTGCTGCATCGGATTCTGGGCGTGTGTTCACCGTCGCAGCAAGTGGGTTCGTGCACACGCTGTTGGCGCGGGACTGACCTGTGGATTACCCGCCGGCCTCTAGCGTGGGGCAGAACGTCGGCCTGATGCCGATGAGGGAGTAATCAGATGAACGAGCCAGACAAGGATCAGGACCCGAAGCAGGGCATCCAGGAAAGCCGCCAGGACCGGAAGCAGGACAACGTGGCGAAGCAGCGGCCGGGCCAGTGCGACCAACAGGTGCGTGATGCGCATTCGCGCAGCCCGCGCCGCAAGGATGGCGGCCAGGAACCCGGCTAGGCGGATTCCAGACAAGAAAAAACCCGTAGATCGCCAGGATCTACGGGTTCTTCTGAATAGTGGTGGAGCCAAGGAGGATCGAACTCCTGACCTCGTCATTGCGAACGACGCGCTCTCCCAGCTGAGCTATGGCCCCACGGCAAGGCTGCAGTGTAGCGCTGCCTGCCGGGCTTGCCAAGCACCGGGCAGGGACGACGCAAGGCCTGGATCCACCGCCGTGCCGGCCGGATTCGGGCCAGTGCTTGGCGCAGCAGGGCGAATTCGACAGAGACCAGGCGTTGCGCAAGGCAATGCCGGGGGCGGCAGCAATGAGCAGTCGTTCCGCGAAGCCGTGGCGCCGTAGAAGTAAAGGCGAGAGTTGGTTTCGCAGCGCGCATGCGGGCGACTTGCGAGGGTCGATGTCGCGCTGACCCGGCTGCCAGGAGCTTCGGGGGCAGATCCGTTTTCCTTGGGAGAACGGAGCTGACCCCAAGGTGGTGCCGGCGGACTGTGCCGAAACCGCTTGTTTCGCCGGGTTCGGGTGCCGCGCAACGAAATCGTAACAATTTGGGGGATAATGGCCGCTTGCGCAGTTTTCCCCCTTTTTGCCGCCCGGCTCGCGCAGGCCGCACGGACGCCTCCTCAGAGCATTCCATGCCCTCCCATTCCGATTCCCGCCGCCTGTCGGGTCTGTCGTCTTCCTTCGCTTCCTTCCGCCGCCATCCGCTGGCCCTGGCCTGTGCCGGCCTGGCCCTGGTCGGCAGCTTCGGTGCCGCCGCGCAGGACAGCGCGCCGACCCCGACCGGCCTGGACACGATCACCGTGACCGCCGAACACCGTGAGCAGAACCTGCAGGAAGTGCCGGTTTCGGTGGGCGTGGTGCAGGGCGAGCGCATGCGCGACTTCACCGCCGGCGGCGACGACACCCTGCTGGCACTGTCCGGCCGCGTGCCGAGCCTGTATGCGGAAACCACCACCGGCCGCATCTTCCCGCGCTTCTATATCCGTGGCCTGGGCAATATCGACTTCTACCTGGGTGCCTCGCAGCCGGTGTCGATCATCCAGGACGATGTGGTGCTGGAGCACGTGGTGCTGAAGTCCAACCCGGTCTATGACGTGGACCAGGTGGAAGTGCTGCGTGGCCCGCAGGGCTCGCTGTTCGGCCGCAACACCACCGCCGGCATCGTCAAGTTCGACACCCTGAAGCCGACCCAGGACTACACCGGCCGGGTCAGCGCCAGCTACGCGACCTACAACAGCGTGTCGATCGACGGCGGCTTCGGCGGCCCGATCAACGACATCGCTTCGTTCCGCGTGTCGGCGCTGTACCAGCACCGCGATGACTACGTCGACAACACCTACAAGGGCCCGAGTGCCGACGGCACGGTCAGCCCGAAGAAGAACGCGATGGGCGGCTTCGATGACCGCAACGTACGCGCGCAGCTGCTGCTGACCCCGAGCGACCAGTTCTCGATCCTGGCCTCGGCCCACGCCCGTGACTACGAAGGCACCTCGACCCTGTTCCTGCGCGGTGCGCTGACCAAGGGTTCGAACAAGACCGACGTGCCGCGCGACCAGGTCGCCTACGACGAAGCCGACAACAACCCGCAGGCCTACAAGACCTACGGCGGCTCGGTGAAGGCGCGTTACGACTTCGGCGCGATCGACTTCACCTCGATCACCGCCTACGAGACCACCTCCGGTTACAGCCGTGGCGACACCGACGGTGGCGCCGCGGTGAACTTCCCGGTGAACGGCGTGCCGAACGGCTACGGCCAGTCGATGGGCCGCATCCGTGACCTGGACCAGTGGACCCAGGAATTCCGCCTGGCCAGCCATGACGACAGCGCGCTGCAGTGGCAGGCCGGTGCCTTCTACTTCAACGGCAGCGACACCACCGACTTCTACCAGCGCGCCTGGTTCCTGCAGGGCGCGGCCCGCAACCCGAACAACTGGGTGCGCCTGCGCAACAAGAACACCTCGTGGGCCGGCTTCGGCCAGCTGAGCTATGCCTTCACCGACAAGTTCACCGTCACGGCCGGCCTGCGCCAGACCCGGGACGAGAAGCACACCCGCCTGCTGAAGACGGCTGACACTGCCGCTGGCGTGGTCACCTACAAGGGCCGCACCGACGTCAAGATGTCCGACACCACCCCGAGCTGGGATCTGAGCGCGATGTATCAGATCACGCCGGACGTGAGCGTCTATGCCAAGGTCGCCCGCGGCTTCCGCGGCCCGACCATCCAGGGCCGCTCGGCCGTGTTCAATGCCGACTTCACCACCGCCGATTCCGAGACCATCCTGTCCTGGGAAGCGGGCGTGAAGAGCAGCCTGTGGGACAACCGCCTGCGCCTGAACGCCACCGCGTTCACCTACACCGTCAACGACATCCAGCTCAACGGCAACGATTCGGACGGCAACGGCGTGCTGTTCAACGCCGACAAGGCCAAGGCCTATGGTTTCGAAGCGGACATGGAGCTGCGCCCGATCCCGAACCTGACCCTGAGCGCCGGCCTGAGCCTGCTGCACAGCGAGATCAAGGACAAGCGCGTCTACGCGCAGGTCTGCGGCCTCAACGGCCAGGTGGTGTGCACGGTGAATGACCCGACCATCAAGGTCGGTGCCAACACCTTCGCGCAGATCGACGGCAACCCGCTGCCGAACGCGCCGAAGTACAACGTCAACCTGGCCGCCCGCTACGACTTCCCGGTCAGCGACGCCGGCACCATGTTCGTCTCCACCGACTGGAACAAGCAGGGCTACACCAGCTTCGTGCTGTACGACAGCAAGGAGTTCAACTCCAAGGGTGATTTCGAAGGCGGCCTGAAGATCGGCTACTCGGGCAACTACGGTGCCTACGAAGTGGCGCTGTTCGCGCGCAACATCACCAACGAGAAGAACCTCAAGGGTGTGATCGAGAACTATATGGCTGCGGTCTACAACGAACCGCGCACCGTCGGTGTCTCGCTGAACATGAACTGGTAAGGCGTTGCGACGGTGGCGGGTCTTCCCGCCATCGCACTGCTGGAATGCAAAGGGCGGCCCGGTGATCCGGGTCGCCCTTTTTCATGGCCTTCCACGGTAGCCGGATCGCAATCCGGCGCCGTGCTCGGCGCTTCAACGTGCCGGCAGCAGCGCCTGCAGCCGCGACTCCAGCTCCTGCTGGCGCCAGCCCGCCAGTGCGGCCGGCCACTGGCGACGTTCCAGATAGCTTTCCAGGTGCTTGCGCGAGGCCAGCACGCCATCCGGCAGGCCCAGTTCGCGGCTGCGCTCGGCGACCGCGTCCTGCAGCTTCTTCAGTGCCTGCTTGTTGCTGTCGTTGGCCGGCAGCGCCAGCGGTGCCTCGGCCTCATCGGCCAGCGGTGTGTCCAGCGCCTGCCACACGGCGCCAGCGAGTTTGCGCGGTGCCTTCGGGAACTGTTCAAACAGCGTGGCCAGCGCGGCGGCATCGGCCGGTGGCGTGCGTGCCAGCGTGGCGGCCAGTTCGTTGTCCAGGATCCAGCTGCGCGGGCGGTCGCTGCTGCGTGCCTGCACATCACGCCAGCGCAGCAGGCGCAGCAGGCGGCGCTGCGCGGGAGCATCGAGAAACTGCGCTGAGCGCATCGCCAGATGCGGCCAGCGGTCCTCGTCATTGGCGACGCTGGCCAGCAGGCGCTCGCCGTCGTCGTGCAGCCACTGCTGGCGGCCCAGCGCCTGCAACTTGGCATCAATGGCGTCATGCAGCGCGAACAGATGCTCGACGTCGTCGGCGGCGTACTGCAGTTGCGACTCCGAGAGCGGACGGCGCATCCAGTCCGAGCGCGTTTCACCCTTGGCCAGCGCCACGCCGGTGATTTCCGCGACCAGCTTCTGGTAGCCCATGCCGCCACCAATGCCGGCCAGCGAGGCGCCGATCTGTGTGTCGAACAGCGGTCGCGGCAACACGCCGCAGGTCCACTTGAAGGCAACCAGGTCTTCGCTGGCGCTGTGCATCACCTTGGTGATCGACTCATCGGCCAGCCACGGCGCCAGTGCCTCGGCCATACCGGGAATCAGCGGATCGATCAGCAGGATGTCCTGCCCGACCGCCATCTGCACCAGAGCCAACTGCGGCCAGAACGTGCGTTCACGGATGAATTCGGTGTCCAGGCCGATGCGGGCCGGACGCTGCTGGAAGTACGCATCCAGCTCGGCGGGGGTGGTGATCCAGGTTGCCACGGGTCAGGGCCTACTACTCGGGTTTGCTCAGGCAGGGGAGAATAGCCTAACGTCGGTCCGCGTCCGTGCCGAAGGAGATCCTGCTTGCGTTTTCCGCTGTCGTCCGTGCTGTGCACCGCTCTGGCCGTGGCCCTGGCCGGTTGCACACCGTCGCCCTCGGCGACACCGGAGCCGGGGCCGGCTGCTGGCGAAGACGCGCGGCCGCAGGAAGGCTCACTGGCGGAGCCGACACCGGGGACCGGGCAGGGCAGCGTCACCATTGCCGGTGAGGATGCCACCGAGGACGTGCAGCGGTGGACACCGCCGCGGGTCGACCGGCAGGGCCGCAGCGTCGCCCAGCTGCGCCGCGCAGCCGAAAAGGCGTTCAGCGAAGGGCACCTGTACGAGGACGCCGACGCGGCGGTTCCGCTGTGGCTGGCGGTGCAGGAGGAAGACCCGGATGACCGCCTCGCCCGCAGCGGCCTGCAGCGTGCTCGCCAGCGCCTGCAGCAGCAGGCCGATGCCCTGCTGGTTCGGCCACTGCGGCAGCGCGAGGCGCTGGCCGAGGCGAGTCGCCAGGCGCTGGTGCTGCTGACCCTGGCGCCGAAGGATGAGAAGGTGCGCGCGCTGCAGGGCCGGGTAGAGCTCGCCCAGCGCGTGGTGGCCTATAACCGTGCTGGCGAGGAAGACCTGCGGTCGGGGCGGATCGGTGAGGACGGCGACGGTGCGATCGGCAACTTCCGTGAAGCGCTGGCTCTGGACGAACACAACAGCCGGGCGCGGCAGGGCCTGGCGGCGGCCGAAAGTGGCCTGATCCGCCGGGCCGAGGACGCCGCGCGCGTGCGCGACTTTGCCAGTGCGGGCACCTGGCTGGCCGAAGCCAGCAAGGTCCGTGACTCGTCACCGACCATTGCCGATGCCTTCGAGCGCATCGAGCAGATCCGCGCCGCCGCGCTGCTGCAGCTGCGTGATGAGGGCCTGCGCGAGCTGGCGACGCCGCAGGGGCTGAAGCCGGCGCGCGAAAAGCTGGCCGAGGCCCTGCGCATCGCCTTGCCGGGGGATGCGGTGGTGGCCCAGCTGCGCGAACGCATCGATCTGGCCACCCATTATGGCAGCTTCCGCCCGGGTCAGGTGTTCAGCGACGCGATGCGTGATGGTGGGCGCGGTCCGCAGATGGTGGTTGTGCCGCATGGCGGCTTCCAGATGGGCGCGGGTGATGCCGAGCCCGGCTCCACCGACGCCGAGCGCCCCTCCCATTACGTTCGCTTTGACCGCGGCTTCGCGATGGCGATCACCGAGGTTACCGTCGGCGATTTCGAGCGCTATGTGAAGTCGACCAATGCACGACCACGTGCGACCCGGCGCGGCCACTCGGTGGTCTATGACGAGCGCAGCGGCAATTTCATCCGCCGCAGCGGCGTCGACTGGCGTTCGGATTACGATGGCGCGCGCGCACTGGGCAACTCGCCGGTGATGCATGTCAGCGTGCGGGATGCCGAGAACTACGCGGCATGGCTGTCCGAGCAGACCGGACGCAGCTACCGGCTGCCGAGCGAGGCCGAATTCGAATATGCGCTGCGCGCCGGGAGCAGTGGCCGCTACCCCTGGGGAGACGCGGGTACGCCGCCGCCGGGCAGCGGCAATTTCACCGGCAGCAAGGACGTCTCGCCTTCGGGTCGGCACTGGCACAACGCTTTCATCGGCTATGGCGATGGCTGGTGGGGACCGGCGCCGGTGGCCAGTTTCCAGGCCAATGCTTTCGGCCTGCACGACATGGCCGGGAATCTGAGCGAATGGGTGGCCGACTGCTGGCACGCCAGCTACCGGCGTGCGCCGTCCGACGGTGTCGCCTGGTTCAACCCGGGCTGCCGGTCACGGGTGATCCGGGGCGGCAATTGGGCCAATGCGCCCGAGCAGACCCGTGCGGCCTGGCGGCAATCGCAGGATTCGGACACCACCAATGCGCGCATCGGCTTCCGTCTGGTGCGCGGCATCTGAGCGGCATCGGGCTTCACCCGCTGCTGGCGTCCGCGCACTAAGATTGCGCCGTGCCCGCCAGCCGGCGGGGTCTGCTGGAAGACCACCGATGCGCAACGATCCCTTTTCCCGCTCGCCCCAAGGCCCGCAGCGACGCGGCCTGTTCGGCAACATCCGCTGGTGGGTGCTGCTGCTGGCGGCGGGCTATGCGGTGTTCTACTGGTTCTCCAATCGCACCGTCGATCCCTACACCGGCGAGAAGGTGATGATCGACAGCAGCCTGGATGCGCGCCAGGAGACCGCGCTCGGTCTGCAGGCCTACCAGCAGATCCTCTCACAGGAACGGCCGATGGATCCGAATGCGCCGATCGCGCGCGATGTGCGCGACATCGCGCAGCGCCTGATCGCCAAGGTGGATGTGGTGGAGACCGCGCTGGCACAGGAGCACGGCGTGCAGCCGGCGCATTTCGCGCGGGATTTCCAGTGGGAAGTGAATGTGATCCCGTCCGAGCAGGCCAATGCGTTCTGCCTGCCGGGCGGCAAGATGGCGGTCTACACCGGCCTGGTGCCGGTGGCGCGTACGCGTGATGCGATGGCGGTGGTGATGGGCCATGAGATCGCCCACGCGCTGCTGCGCCATGGTGCGCAGCGGATGGCGCAGCAGAAGCTGACCCAGATCGGGCAGATGGCCGGTGCCGCCAGCGGCATGGATGCGCAGCAGCAACAGATGATGATGTCGGCGATGGGCTACGGCTATCTGCTGCCCTATGCGCGCAGCCACGAGACGCAGGCCGACGAAGTGGGGCTGATGCTGGCCGCAGCGGCGTGCTTCGATCCCCGCGAGGCAGTGCCATTGTGGCAGCGCATGGGCCAGGCCAGTGGCGGCCAGGCGCCGCCGGAGTTCGCCTCCACCCACCCGAATCCGGGCACCCGCATCCAGAACCTGCAGGCACTGATGCCGAAGGCGCTCGAGTACCGGCAGAAGTTCTGCGAGCAGGCAAAGTAGGGGGGTGTTCGTCAGGGCTGCGCCCTGCACCTGCCGAAGCCAGAGCAACAGCAACAGCAACAGCAACAGCGTGCATTCCGTGGGGTGGCGGGGTGGGTCCGGTTGCGGGGGCCGCTGCAAGTCCCCCTCCGGGGCCCGGCCCAGCCGCGGGCGGCTGTGCGTTCGGGCGCTTGCGAAGCAGTGCTTCGCAAGCAAAGCGCCCTCACCCATGTAAGCTCGGTCGCCGCATCCATGCGGCTCACGCCCCCGCAACCGGACCCACCCCGCCTTCGACAGATTTCTGCTGCTGTTGGTAGGTGTCGACCTTGGTCGACACGGTAGATCCATGCGATGCGTGGATGCTTTTCGATCTCGATTCGAAATATTCGATTCCGATGGAGAGTCATCCAGCATGGCGTGGATCTACACGATCGCGGAAAACTGTCAGAGGTGGGGCGGTGTCGGAGTGCGGGGTGTCAGCCGCATGGGCCCGAGGCATGCCTCGGGCGGGTTGGGCAGGACGCCCAACCCTGGTCTTGCCGTGTGCGCAGGAAAGCGCACACTAGCAAGCGGCTGCCAAGCCTACAGGGATGTACTTGCGGCGTCCCCGCACTCCGACATCGCCCCGCCATCCACGGATAGCCGGCTTTTGCTGTTGCTTCGACCTTTGATTGAAGCTCCGGCAGGTGCAGGGCGCAGCCCTGCCGAACCCCTTTACTTGACCTGCACGTCGATCACGCCGTCGCCGACGCGGGCCCGCAGGGCGTCACCGGGCTGTACCTGATCAACCTTCCGCACCAGGGTGCCATCATCGCTGCGGGTCAGGATGCTGTAGCCACGCGCCACGGTCGCCAGCGGGCTGACTGCTTCAAGTGAACGTGCCAGCCCGCGCAGTCGCAGTGCATCGCGCTCCAGCAGACGCTGCATCGCTGCCTGCGGTCGTCCGCGCAGGGTGGCCAGGCGGCGTTGCATCGTGTCGAGCTGGCGCTGTGGATGGTGCCCGCGCAGGACCGCCGCTGCATGGCGAAGCCGCGCGGCACGGCGCTCCTGCTGCTGGTTGAACGCGGCATGCAGGCGCCGGCCCAGATCGAGCTGGCGTCGACGCAGCAGGTCCAGTCGTGCCTGCGGGCTCTGGGCGTTCAGGCGCAACAGGGCGCGGTCGGCGCGCTGCATCGCCTGCTGCATCGCATGCCGTTGCAGCTGCACCATGCGGGCGGCCGTGCGGCGCAGGCGCAGGGCCAGTTCGCGCTGGTCGGGTACCAGCAGCTCGGCCGCCACCGAGGGCGTTGGTGCACGCAGGTCGGCGGCGAAGTCGCTCAGGCTGAAGTCGGTTTCGTGGCCCACCGCCGAGACCACCGGCGTGCGGCTGGCGGCGATCGCACGGGCCAGTGTTTCATCGTTGAAGGCCCACAGGTCTTCCAGCGAACCACCACCGCGGGTCAGCAGGATCACGTCGTAGCGGCCACTGGCATCGGCGGCCTGCAGCAGCCGGGTGATCTGCGCGGCGGCACTGCTGCCCTGTACCAGGGTTGGCAGCAGGTCCACTTCCAGCAGCGGGAAGCGCCGGCCGAGCACGCTCAGCACGTCGCGCACGGCGGCGCCGGTGGGCGAGGTGATCACGGCCAGGCGCTGCACGTGCGCCGGCAGCGGCCGCTTGCGTGCCGGGTCGAACAGGCCCTCGGCCTCCAGCCGTGCCTTCAGCTCCTCGAAGGCGCGGCGCAGCGCGCCTTCGCCGGCTTCCTCCATGTGGTCCAGCACCATCTGGTACTCGCCACGGGCGTCGTACAGGGTCACCTTGCCGCGCACCAGCACGCGCATGCCTTCGCGCGGCACGAACTTCAGGTACTGCGCCTTCATCCGGAACATCGCCGCACGCAGCTGCGCGCGCGCGTCCTTCAGGGTGAAGTAGAGGTGTCCGGAGGCAGGACGCGCCACGCTGCCCAGTTCGGCCTCGACCCAGATCGCCGGGAAGCTGCCTTCCAGCAGGTCGCGGGCCAGGGTGTTGAGCTGGCTGGGGGTGAGGATGTCGTTGTTGCGTGGCTGCATGGAAACGGCGTGCTGCGGGCGGAACGGGGGCTCAGGATCGCACGTCAGCGCGCTGTGTGCTGGCCCAGTGCCCACTGCACGTGTTCACGCACCAGCGGCGAGGGATCGTCGATGCGGGTCTGCAGCGCAGCCAGCGCTTCGGCCGAGGACGGCGCATTGCCCAGCGCCACGGCGATGTTGCGTAGCCAGCGCTCATGGCCGCTGCGCCTGATCGGGCTGCCTTCAGTGCGGCGCAGGAACTCGGCTTCGTCCCAGGCGAACAGCTGGTCCAGGCGCGCGGTATCGAGGTTGTTGCGCGCACGGAAATCGGCTTCGTCGGTGCGCTTGGCGAACTTGTTCCAGGGGCAGACCAGCTGGCAGTCGTCGCAGCCATAGATGCGGTTGCCGATCAGCGGGCGCATCTGTTCGGGAATGGCGCCGTCGTGTTCGATGGTCAGGTAGGAAATGCAGCGCCGCGCGTCCAGCCGCTGCGGGCCGGTGATGGCCTGGGTCGGGCAGACATCGATGCAGCGCGTGCAGGTGCCGCAGTGCGCCGTGGCCGGCGTATCGATCGGCAGCGGGATGTCGATGTAGATCTCGCCGATGAAGAACCAGGAACCGCCATGGCGGTCGATCAGGCAGGTGTGTTTGCCGATCCAGCCGAGCCCGGCGTTGCGGGCCAGTGCGCGCTCCAGGACGGGGGCGGAATCGACGAACACGCGGTAGCCCAGTGGCGCGACTTCGTCGTTGATCTGCGTGGCCAGCTTCTGCAGGCGGTTGCGCATCAGCTTGTGGTAGTCGCGGCCCAGCGCATAGCGCGCCACGTAGGCGCGGCCCGGGTCGGCCAGCGTCGCCCACGCTTCGGTGTCATCCTTGTGGCTGTAGTCCATGCCCACCGAGATCACGCGCACAGTGCCGGGCAACAGCTCGGCCGGTCGTGCGCGCAGGGTGCCGTGGCGCGCCATCCAGTCCATCGTGCCGTACAGGCCCTGGCCCAGCCAGTCGGCCAGGTGCGCCTCGTCCTCGCCGAGCTCGATACCGGCGATGCCGCAGCGCTGGAAGCCATGCGCGCGGGCCAGTTCGCGGATGCGCTGCACGGCCTGGGCTGGATCGACGGGGGAGGGGGCGAGGGACATGCGCACCAGTATAAAATCCCTGCATGGCCAACCTCGCCGATCTGTTCGATTCCGCTGCCGCGCGTGCGCTGGATGCCCAGGCGTCCACCCTGGCGGGGGATGCTGGCTGGGGACTGATGGCGCAGGCCGGCCAGGCCGCCTGGCAGTGCCTGCTGCAGCATTGGCCGCAGGCGCAGCGCATCGGCGTGGTGGTCGGTGCGGGCAACAATGGCGGCGACGGCCTCGTGCTGGCTCGCCACGCGTTGCAGGCCGGGCGCGAGGTGAGGGTGATCGTCCTGCCGGGCCGGGCGCCATCGACGGCGCTGGCGCAGCGTGCAACATCGGAATTCAGGTCCGACGGCGGCGCCATCACCGAGTTCGACGGCGCGCTGCCCGAGGCCGACCTCTGGGTCGATGCCCTGTTCGGGCTGGGTTTCGATCGCGCGCCGGAGGGCGCGGCGCAGGCGCTGATCGTTGCGATCAATGCGCAGGCGGCACCTGTGCTGGCCCTGGATGTGCCCAGTGGCGTCGATGCCGACCGCGGTGCGGTACCCGGCGCGGCAGTACGCGCTGCGCGGACCCTGCAGTTCATCGTGGCCCATCGCGGGCTGTACACCGGCGACGCGCTGGATCATTGCGGGCACAAGGCCCTGGCACCCCTGCAGTTGCCCGCGGCCGCATGGCAAAGCGTGTCGCCTGCCGTGGAGTACTGGACGCAGGCACGGTTGCCGGCCCTGTTGCCGCCGCGCCGCGCCAATACCCACAAGGGTGAATCCGGCCACGTGCTGTGCGTCGGCGGCAACCACGGCAGCGGCGGTGCCATCGCCATGGCAGCCGAGGCCGCCTTGCGCGCAGGGGCGGGGCTGTTGAGCCTGGGCACCCGCCGCGACCACGTCGGTCCACTGCTGGCTCGGCTGCCCGAGGCGATGACCCACGCGTTGGAAGACGGCGAAGCGCTGCCGGCCTTGCTTGACAGGGCCAAGGTGGTGGCGATCGGGCCCGGTCTGGGCCAGGACGAATGGGCACGCGCACTGTTTGCGCGGGTGCTGGCCAGCGCCAGACCACTGGTGGTCGATGCCGACGCGCTGAACCTGCTGACGCAGGATCCGCGTGCCTTGCCCGGCGCCGTCCTCACACCGCACCCGGGCGAGGCCGCACGCCTGCTCGGCTGCAGCACCAGCGACATCCAGGCCGATCGCTACGCCTGTGCGCAGACGCTCGCCGAGCGTTTCCATGCGGTGGTGGTGTTGAAGGGCGCCGGCAGCATCGTGGCGGCGCCCGGGCAAACGCCCCGGTTGATCGCCGCCGGCAATCCCGGCATGGCCGTGGGGGGCATGGGCGACCTGCTCACCGGCATCATCGCCGGCCTGCGTGCGCAGGGCCTGGCCGCCTTCGATGCCGCCGCGGCGGGCGCGTTGCTGCATGCGCTGGCCGGCGACGCGGCTGCCGCTGACGGCGCACGCGGCCTGCTTCCTACTGATCTGCTGGCGCCGCTGCGGCGACTGGCCAACCCGGAACGCTTCCCATGACCGATTTCTTCCTTGCCGACAGCGACGCCACCGAACTGCTCGGGCAGTGGCTGGCGGCCACCCGGCCCCCGCAGGCGCTGATCGAACTGCGCGGCGACCTGGGCGCCGGCAAGTCGACCACGGCCCGCGCGCTGCTGCGGGCGCTGGGCGTGCAGGGCGCGATCCGCAGCCCCACCTACACCCTGGTCGAGCGCTATCCGCTGGCCAGTGGCAGTGAGGCGTGGCACCTGGACCTGTACCGCATCGGCCAGGCCGGTGAGCTGGATTTCCTCGGCCTGGACGAAGGCAGCGCGGTGCTGTGGCTGGTCGAATGGCCGGAACGGGGCGCCGGCGCGCTGCCGCCGACCGACCTGGTGGTGGCACTGGAGATCGAAGGACATGGGCGCCGCGCCAGTCTCACCGCGGGCAGCGACGTTGGACATGAATGGCTGAAACGGCTGCCCCAAGGGGGCGACTTGCAGGCCATTTCTGTCGGCTGACGAGAACAAAGATCGGCAGGTTACGGATTATTAAGGAAAAAGGTGTTGCATTCCGTTCAGCGCGGTGATTGAATCCTGAGCCATGCGCCCGGGGAACCGTCTCATCGCCATCTGTGCCGCCGTCGGACTGGGTCTGGCGAGCGTCAGTGCGTGGGCGGGTGAAGTCCGCCAGGTGCTGCTGAACACCGGCGCGACCGGCACCCGTGCCGAGATCTCACTGGTCGGCAGTGGCGGCTACAAGACCCTGTCGCTGGCCGGCCCGAACCGCCTGGTGGTCGATTTCCCCGACTCCAGCGCCGTACGCAACCTGAAGATGCCGGCCGCGCAGGGCGTGGTCACGGCGGTGCGTACCGGACAGCCGGTCCCGGGCACTTTCCGTGTCGTGTTCGACCTTGCCGAATCGGTGGCGCCGTTCCGCCCGCAGATGCAGCGCGAGGGCAATGAATCCAAGCTGGTGATCGAATGGCCGGGTGATGGCCCTGCCGTGGCCACCACCAGCCGCCCGGCGACGCCACCGGCCGTGCAGCCGCAGGCGGCCGCTGCGGGGGGCTCAGTCGCGCCCACGCCGGCCGAGAACGCGCAGTCACGCACCGATGCTGCGCGGGCCACCGCCCTGCTGACCGCACAGGTGCAGCAGCAGGCCAGCGCCAGCGCTGCCGCACCCGCCACGCCGACCCCCGCACCGACCAGCGCGCCGGCCCAGGTTGCTGCGGCAGGTGTCGCGGCCAGCAGCACGCCTTCATCCTCGCCGGCTGCAATCCTCGCCGGCCAGCGCACTGCTGCGGTGGTGACCACGCCGCCGGCAACGGCCCCTACACCGGCACCGACGCCGGCCGAGCCGCCGCGTCCGGCCATGCCCAGCGATGCATCGCGCATCCGCATGCAGCCCGGCATGCGCCACCTTGTGGTGGCGATCGATCCCGGTCATGGTGGTCAGGACCCGGGTGCGATCGGCCCGACCGGCAAGCGCGAGAAGGATGTCACCCTGGCCGTGGCGCGTGAGCTGGCCCGCCAGGTCAACGCCACGCCGGGCCTGAAGGCCTACCTGACGCGCGACAGCGACGTGTTCATCCCGCTGCCGATGCGTGCGCAGAAGGCGCGTGCGAACAAGGCGGACATCTTCATTTCGATCCATGCCGACGCGGCCGAGAACCGTTCGGCCACGGGTTCGTCGGTGTACGTGCTGTCGACCAAGGGTGCCTCTTCGCAGCGCGCCCGCTGGCTGGCAGACAAGGAAAACGCGGCCGATCTGGTCGGTGGCGTTCGCCTGCAGCAGACCGAGGGCACGCTTGCCAATGTGCTGTTGGACCTGGCGCAGAGCGGCTACATGAAGGCGTCCGAAGACGCCGCCGGCCACGTGCTGGGCGGCCTGAAGCGGATCGGCAACAACCACAAGCCGAACATCGAGCGCGCGAACTTCGCGGTGCTGCGCACGTCGGACATGCCAGCGATGCTGGTGGAAACGGCGTTCATCTCCAATCCGGATGAAGAGCGCCGCCTGACGGACCCGGCTTACCAGCGCAAGGTCGCTGGCGCTGTGCTGGATGGCGTGCACACCTTCTTCAGCCGCCAACCGCCGCCGGGCACGTTGTATGCTGCCCGCGCGCAGGCCGAGATCGACGCCGCAGCCACCATGGCCGGCGGCAGCAAATAACCCGCCGAAGGCGGGTTTCTGCTTTCTGCAGAGTCGAGCCGCGCTCGACTGGGCCTTGCCGGTAGCCCGTCAGTCGAGCATGGCTCGACTCTACCCTCGGCCGCTCCGTTATCATCCCCGCATGACGTCTGCTACCCATCCGCGCCCGATCCGGCCGTTGCCGGAGATCCTGATCAACCAGATCGCCGCCGGCGAAGTGGTCGAACGACCCGCGTCGGTGGTCAAGGAGCTGGTCGAGAACGCGATCGACGCCGGCGCCAGCCGCGTTGATATCGATCTTGAAGAGGGCGGTGTACGCCTGATCCGCATCCGCGACAACGGCAGTGGCATCGCACCGGAACAGCTGCCGCTGGCGGTATCGCGCCATGCCACCAGCAAGATCGCCGATCTTGACGATCTCGAATCGGTGGCCACGCTCGGTTTCCGGGGAGAAGCGCTGCCGTCGATCGCATCGGTCAGCCGCTTCACCCTGTGCTCGCGCCGCGCGCACGACGAGCACGGTTCGGCACTGCAGATCGAAGGCGGCAAGATCGGCGAGGTGACCCCGCGCGCGCATGCGCCGGGCACCACGGTGGAAGTGCGTGAGTTGTTCTACAACGTGCCGGCGCGGCGCAAGTTCCTGCGCGCAGAGCGTACCGAACTGGGCCATATCGAAGAGTGGCTGCGTTCGCTGGCGCTGGCGCGGCCGGATGTCGAGCTGCGCGTGTCGCACAACGGCAAGGCCTCGCGGCGCTACAAGCCGGGCGATCTGTATTCCGATGCACGCCTTGCCGAAACGCTGGGCGAGGATTTCGCCAACCAGGCCGTGCGCGTGGACCACAGCGGCGCCGGCCTGCGCCTGCATGGCTGGATTGCGCAGCCGCATTATTCGCGCGCGAGCGCCGACCAGCAGTACCTGTACGTCAACGGTCGCTCAGTGCGTGACCGCAGCGTCGCCCACGCAGTGAAGATGGCCTACGGCGACGTGCTGTATCACGGCCGCCAGCCGGCCTATGTGCTGTTCCTCGAACTGGATCCGACCCGCGTCGACGTCAACGTGCATCCGGCCAAGCACGAGGTGCGCTTCCGCGATTCGCGGCTGGTCCACGATTTCGTCTATCGCACGTTGAAGGATGCGCTGGCCGATACCCGTGCAGGCATGTCGGCGCAGGAGATCGGTGCCGGCCCCGCACATCCGGCGGACGCCGCCGCCGTCCCGACGGCATCGAGCGCCGGCGCGTCGGGGTTCGGGCTGGTGCGTGGGGCTGCGCCCGGCTCGGGAGGTGGTGGTGGCGGATTTTCAGGCTGGCGTCCGCAGCAGCCGCTGGGCCTGCAGGTGGCCGATGCACCGGCCGCCTACGCCGCGCTGTATGCCACGCCGGCCGGTGCCGAACGCGCAGCGGCGTTGCCGCCGATGCCGAGCGAGAACGGGTTGCCGGTGACCAGTGCCGACGCGGGTGTACCGCCGCTGGGCTACGCGATCGCGCAGCTGCATGGCATCTACATCCTGGCCGAGAACGCTGAAGGCCTGATCGTGGTCGACATGCATGCGGCCCACGAACGCATCGGCTACGAGCGCCTGAAGAATGCGCACGATGGCATCGGCCTGCAGTCGCAGCCGTTGCTGGTGCCGATCACGCTGGCGGTGGGCGAGCGCGAGGCCGACACCGCCGAAAGCGAAGCCGACACACTGGCGGCGCTCGGCTTCGAGGTGACCCGGGCCGGCCCCGGGTCGCTGCACGTGCGCAGCATTCCGGCACTGCTGGCGCATGCCGAACCGGAAGGACTGCTGCGCGACGTGCTGACCGACCTGCGCGAGCATGGCCAGAGCCGCCGCGTGGCCAGTGCACGCGACGAGCTGCTGTCGACCATGGCCTGCCATGGCGCGGTGCGTGCCAACCGGCGCCTGACCGTGCCGGAAATGAACGCGCTGCTGCGCGACATGGAAATCACCGAACGGTCCGGCCAGTGCAACCACGGCCGACCGACCTGGGCCCGTTTTTCGCTGGCGGAGATCGACCGCTGGTTCCTGCGCGGACGTTGAGGGGAGCATCGATGCGTTATCGGGGAGTGGCGGGCCTGCTGGCCGCCGTGGTATTGGCCGCCTGCAGCCCGGCAACACCGCCGGCGCCGACGGTCGCTGAAGATCCGGCCTACGCGGCCGCGCAGCAGCAATGGCGTGTAGCGCGCTACCAGGACCTGACCCGGCCCGATGGCTGGACGGCCCTGGTCGGCCTGCACTGGCTGCAGAACAAATCCCATTTCGTTGGCAGCGGCGCCACCAACGGCATCCGCCTGACGGTTGGCCCGGACAGGCTGGGCCTGCTGCGTCGCGACGGGGCGCAGTGGTGGTTCACGCCTGAAGCCGGTGTCGATGTCAGCCACGACGGCCAGCCGGTGCGTGGCCGCATCCGCGTCGACACCGACAAGGACGCGCAGCCGACGCTGCTGGCCTTCGATGGCGGCAAGGGCCAGCTCAGCATCATCCGCCGGGGGCCACGGGACGCGCTGCGGATCAAGCATGCCGAGGCACCTGCGCGGCGTGATTTCGCCGGCCTGCAGTACTGGCCGGGCGGCGCGGACTGGCAGGTGCAGGCGCGCTTCATCGCGCATCCGCCGGGGAAGACCTTGCCGATCGTCGACATCACTGGCCTGACCACCGAGATGCCCAATGCCGGTGCGGTGGAGTTCGAACGTGATGGCCGCAGCTGGCGCCTGGAGGCCATCGGTGCGCCCGGGCAGCCACTGTTCCTGATCTTCGCCGACCGCACCAGCGGCCGCGGCAGCTATCCGGCCGGGCGCTATCTGGATACCGAGGCCCCCGCTGCAGACGGCACGGTGCGCATCGATTTCAACCATGCCTACAACCCACCGTGCGCGTTCACCGCCTACGCGACCTGCCCGCTGGCGCCGCCGGAAAACCGGTTGGACCTGCGCGTGGAAGCGGGCGAGAAGGCCTACCACCTGCCTGAAGGAGAAGGCTGACCATGCCGATCAAACACCTGTTCCGTACCGCGCTGCTGCTGGCGGCCTGCGCAGTGGCGCCACTGGCCACGGCCCGCGATGGCCAGGCCAGCCCTGCCGCGGCCGCGGCCGCAACGGCGGCCAAGCCGCCGGTGCCCCTGTTGTGGAAAGTCACCGGCCCGGGCGACGCACGCGTATACCTGCTGGGATCGTTCCATCTGCTGAAGCCGCAGGACTACCCGCTGTCGCCCGATGTCGAGCAGGCGTTCGAAGCCTCGCAGCGGGTGGTGTTCGAACTGTCGCCGGAAGACATGCAATCGCCCCAGCTGGCCAGCCGCATGGTGCAGGCTGCGACCCGCACCGATGGCAGCGAGCTGAAGCGTGATCTGGATGCGGCCACCTGGCAGAAACTGCAGGCCTTTGCTGCCCAGAACCAGTTGCCGCTGGCGCAGATGCAGGGCATGAAGCCCTGGTTCGTCGGTCTGAGCATTTCGATCGGGCAGATGCAGAAGCTGGGCCTGGACCCGGCGCTGGGCCTGGACCGCCACTTCATGGAACGCGCGCAGAAGACCGGCCGCAAGACCGCGGGACTGGAAGATATCGATACCCAGATCGGCATGCTGGACGGGATGACGGTGCAGGAACAGCGGCAGATGCTGGCCGAAGCACTGGACCAGGCCGGCAAGGCCGATGAGCAGGCGCGGCTGCTGCATGATGCATGGCGTCGCGGCGACGAGCGCCTGCTGTGGACCAAGATGGCGGCAGAGATGCGCCAGCAGTATCCGCAGCTGTACCAGCGCATCAACACCGGTCGCAACGATGCCTGGGTGCCGAAGCTGCAGCCGTACCTGCAGGCCGGGCAGGGCGGTACGCTGGTGGTGGTCGGCACGCTGCACCTGCTGGGCAGTGATGGCGTGGTCGAGAAGCTGAGGGCGAAGGGCTACAAGGTCGAGCGCGTGTGCACGGGGTGCAAGGCCAAACGCTGACGCACGGTTGGCGCGATGCCAAACAAGACGGCGCGCCAGGGGCGCGCCGTTTTCGTATCAGCCGTTGCTGCAGCTCAGCGGCGGGTCTTGCTGCCGGTACCGGTGCCGGGTTCGCCGGGCTTGTTGCCGGTTCCCGTTCCGGTGCCGCCCGGGCGCGGGCCACCGAAGCCGCTGCCCATGCTGCGCTGGAATTCCTGCCACAGCTCCAGGTTGCGCTCGGTCAGCTGGTTCATCATCGCCCACGGGGTCTGCCCCAGCAGGTTGCCCATCTGCTGGCGGAACTGCTGCTGCTGGTCGAGGAAGACCTGCATGCTGCGCTCCAGGTAATTGCCCATGAAGCCCTGCAGGGAGTCGCCGTAGAAGCGGATCAGCTGGCTCAGCAGCTGGGTGGACAGCATCGGTTCGCCGTCCTGTTCCTGGTCGGCGATGATCTGCAGCAGGACTGACCGCGTGAGGTCGTCGCCGCTCTTGGCGTCGCGGACTTCGAAGTCTTCACCGTCCAGGATCAGCTGGCGCACGTCCTCGATGGTGATGTAGCTGGAGATCTCGGTGTCGTAGAGACGGCGGTTCGGATACTTCTTGATGATGCGGGTCGCAGCCATGAAGCGGTACTCGTCACAGTAGACGCGCAGCATGGCGCAGTGCAGCAGCGGTTGCAACCGCCCCAGCCCCCGCCAGGCTTGGCTTTCAGCAGCGATCATGTTGCGCAGCAAGGGTTTGCGTGCTGCGCAGCATGACCATCGGCAGGGGCCGTCAGCGCACGCCGCAGCGGCCCCTGCGCGGCTTACCAGCCCATGTGGTGGCCGCCGTTGATGTCCAGGTTGCTGCCGGTGATCCATGAGGCCTCCTCGGCCACCAGGAAGGCCACGCCATAGGCGATTTCCTCCGGCTTGCCGAGGCGCCCGGTGGGGATATCGGCGATGATCTTGGCGCGCACGTCCTCCGGAACCGCCATCACCATGTCGGTGGCGACGTAGCCGGGCGAAATGGTGTTCACGGTGATGCCGAAGCCGGCGTTCTCGCGGGCCAGCGAAATGGTGAAGCCGTGCATGCCGGCCTTGGCCGCGGCGTAGTTGGCCTGGCCGTACTGGCCCTTCAGGCCGTTGATCGAGCTGATCTGGATGACCCGGCCCCAGCCGCGGCGCCGCATGCCTTCGATGACCGGACGGGTGACGTTGAACACCGAATTGAGGTTGGTGTTGATCACATCGTGCCACTGGTCCGCGCGCATGCGGTGGAACGTCGTGTCGCGGGTGATGCCGGCGTTGTTGACCAGGATCTCGACCGGGCCCAGCTCGGCCTCGACCGCACGCACCAGCGCCTCGGCGCTGCCTGGATCGGACACATCGCCCGGGAAGATCGACACGTTGTAGCCGCGCTCGGTCATCGCCTGCTGCCATGCGCGGGCCTTGTCCTCGTCGCGGTAATTGGTGGCGACCCGGTGGCCCTGGTCGGCCAGGCGTTGGCAGATGGCGGTACCGATGCCGCCGGTTCCGCCGGTGACCAGTGCGACGCGAGATGTCATGGAGTGCTGTCCGGGAATCAGATGGGGGAAGGGGGATTCTGCAACATCGGCGCGGAAAGTGCGCCGGCCGGCAACAGGATGTCGGTCCGCGGCAGTCGAACCGGGTCGAATGCCCGTTGCGCAGCGTGCAGCAGCGCATCCCGGTCATCGGCGCCGTCCAGTGCGGCAGGGGCCTGGCCCAGCAGCTGCCAGAGCGCGCGCAGTACCGGCACCGGCCTTGTACTGTCCACCGGCAGCGACGCCAGCGACTTGGACAGTTTGTGGCCGGGGGCGTCGAGCAGCAGCGGCAGGTGCCAGTAGCGCGGCACGGCCAGGCCCAGCGCCTGCTGCAGCAGGATCTGCCGCGCGGTGGAATCGAGCAGATCGGCGCCGCGCACCACTTCGGTCACCCCCTGCGCAGCGTCATCGACTACCACCGCCAGCTGGTAGGCCCAGCAGCCGTCGGCACGGCGCAGCACGAAGTCGCCGACTTCGGCATGCACGTCCTGCTGCTGCGGGCCACGCAGGCCATCGTCGAAGTGCACGACGCTGCCCGGTGGCACGCGGAAGCGGACGGCGGGGTCCGGTCGCGGTTGCCGCGCAACGCAGCGGTGGTGGATGCCGCCGCTGGCAGCCAGTTCGCTGCGGCTGCAGTGGCAGATGAAGGCCTGGTCGCTGGCCTGCAGCACGTCCAGCGCGGCCTGGTAGGCCTCGCCTCGAGCGCTCTGCCACAGGACCGGGCCGTCGTGGACCAGGCCGAACGCAGCCAGTGCCTGCAGCTGTGACTGCGCGGCGCCGGGCACGGTACGCGGCGGGTCAACGTCTTCGATGCGCAGCCGCCATAGGCCGCCGTGGTGGCGGGCCAGCAGCCAGCTGCCGAAGGCGGCAAGCAGGGATCCGGGGTGGAGCAGGCCGGTCGGCGAGGGCGCGAAGCGGCCGCAGGGAACAATGGCGGTCATGCAGGCTGAATCGTCGGTCAGGTTGGCGCTTGAATTCAAGCTGAGCGCACCGCAAATTGACGGATATCGATCCCTTCCGAGCCGGATTTTCCCATGTTCACCCGTATTGCCCTGTTCCTGGCGACCAACCTCGCGGTCCTGATCCTGGCCGGCATCGTCATGTCGATCCTGGGCGTGGACGCGCGTTCGATGAGCGGCCTGCTGGTGATGGCCGGCATCTTCGGTTTCGGTGGCTCCTTCATCTCGCTGCTGCTGTCCAAGTGGATGGCCAAGCGCTCCACCGGTGCGGTGGTGATCACCGAGCCGCGCAACCAGACCGAGCGCTGGCTGCTGGCCACGGTCGAGCGCCAGGCCAAGGCCGCCGGCATCGGCATGCCGGAAGTGGCGGTCTATGACGGCCCGGAGATCAACGCCTTCGCCACCGGTGCCAACCGCAACAACGCGCTGGTGGCGGTGTCCACCGGCCTGCTGCACAACATGAGCGAAGACGAGGCTGAAGCCGTGCTGGGCCACGAGATCGCCCACGTCGCCAACGGTGACATGATCACCATGGCGCTGCTGCAGGGCGTGCTGAACACCTTCGTGATCGTGCTGGCCCGCGTGGTCGGCGGCATCATCGACAGCGCGCTGTCGGGCAACCGCGAAGGCGGCGGCCGTGGCTTCGCCTACTACATCATCGTGTTCGTGCTGGAGATGGTGTTTGGCCTGTTCGCCACGATGATCTCGATGTGGTTCTCGCGCCACCGCGAGTTCCGCGCCGATGCCGGCGGTGCCGCGCTGGCCGGTCGCCAGAAGATGATCGCCGCGCTGGAGCGCCTGCAGCTCAACCATGGCCAGAGCACGCTGCCGACCCAGATCGCCGCGTTCGGTATTGCCGGTTCGACGGCGAAGAAGCTGTTCATGAGCCATCCGCCGCTGGAAGAGCGCATTGCCGCGCTGCGGGCGTCGACGGTGGCGTAAGCTTCTGCTTTCAAGATAGTGCAGGAACGCCTGGCCTCGCGCCGGGCGTTTTTGTTTGCGCGCACGGAGAGTCATTTCCGCGACCGCGGAGGGGTGTCACTTTCTTTGCTCGTGCAAAGAAAGTAACCAAAGAAACACGCCGCCGGGGCGCGAGCCGATGCTGCGCATCGGTACCCTGTGCTCCTCGGCCCGCCGAGGGACGGTGCGGGAACTCGCTGCGCTCAGACACCCGCACCTCTTCGCCCTCGCCGGACCTGCGGTGCTCGGCTCGCTTGAAGGCGGACTGGAAGGTCAAGATCAAGAGCAACAGCATCCACGCATGGCGTGAATCTACGGGGTGCAGCTGTAGCATTTGACCTTGGGTCCGCCTTGAGCGAGCCGAGCATCGCAGGCGAATCAGGGGCGAAGAGGCGCCGGTGTCTGAGCGCAGCGAGTTCGGCGCCGTCCCCTGATTCGCCGAGAAGCGCAGGGTACCGGCGCGTAGCGACGGCTCGCGGCTGGCGGAGCGTTTCTTTGGTTACTTTCTTTGCGCGCAAAGAAAGTGACACCCCCCGCGGTCGCGGAAACGAATCTCCGTGCGCACAAACGAAAACGGCACCCTCGCAGGCGCCGTCTCCATGAACCGCTTTACACGGAATCTCAGAACTTCGCGTCAAACTCCGCCGCGTAACCGGTGTTCACCAGCACCTTCTGCAGCGACTCGGCCACCTTCAGGTTGCCGGCCACGATCTGGTGGGTCTCCGGGCCGCGGTTGTCCATGCGGCCCAGGGTGGCGCCCTTGAAGTCACAGACCTTGCCGCCCGCTTCGCGGACCAGCAGCAGGCCGGCGGCGATGTCCCACGCCTTCACACCGGCCTCGAAGTAGGCGTCGGCACGGCCGCAGGCCACGTAGGCCAGGTCCAGCGCGGCCGAGCCGGTGCGGCGGATGTCCTCGCCGTGCACCAGCAGGGCGTCAACCGCCTTCAGCTGGGCGCTGGCACGGCTGCGCTCGCGCGGGGCGAAGCCGGTGTGGATCATCGTGCCTTCCAGATCCTTGCGGTCGGCCACGCGGATGCGGCGGTCGTTCAGCACGGCGCCGGCACCCCGGCTGGCGGTGAACAGTTCATTGCGCAGCGGGTCGAAGATGACCGCGTCGGTCGGCTCGCCGTTCTCTACCAGCGCGATCGACACGCAGTAGTGCGGCACGCCACGCAGGTAGTTGCTGGTGCCGTCCAGCGGGTCGATGACCCACATCTGGCGGCGCTCGCCCTGCACGCCACCTTCTTCGCCGAAGATGCCGTAGTCCGGGTAAGCGCGCTTGAGTTCCTTGACGATGACCTTTTCCGCGTCCGCATCCACTTCGCTGGCGTAGTCCATCCGGCCCTTCTGCACCACGTTCAGTGCCTCGAGCTTGTTGATGTTGCGCAACAGGACGTTGCCGGCGAGGCGGGCGGCCTTGACCATGACGGTGACGGCGGGTTTCTGCATGGCGTGGGCTCCCGGAAAGGCAGAAGAGATGGACTGGCGGGGGAAAAGAGCGGGTCCGGCGCAGTGGCCGGCCGCACAGTTTACCATTGGTCATCGTCCAGCTCGACCTTTTCCCTGTTCATGTCCCAGTTTCCCGCCGCCACCCGCCTCCGATTCGTCCTGGTCGGTACCCAGCACCCCGGCAACATGGGGGCCGCCGCCCGTGCCCTGAAGACCATGGGCCTGGCCCGCCTGGTGCTGGTCGCCCCCGAGAAACCGCTGGACGAGGAGGCCTTCCGCCGCTCGGCCGGTGCCGAAGATGTGCTGGGGGACGCCCCGGTGGTGGCCACCCTGGCCGAGGCCGTGGCCGATTGCCGCCTGGTGCTGGGCTGCACCGCGCGTGCCCGCCGCGTGCAGCTGGAGGAGTACCTGCCGGCCGATGCCGCCGCTCGCGCGGTGGCCAAGGCGGGCGAGGGCGCCGAGGTGGCGCTGGTGTTCGGCCGTGAGCGCACTGGCCTGACCAACGAGGAGCTGCAGCTCTGCCACGCCGCAGTGCACATCCCGTCAGACCCGGCGTTCAGCTCGCTCAACCTGGCGGCCGCCGTACAGGTGCTGGCCTATGAAACGCGCATGCAGCTGCTGGGCGCGCAGCCGGCCCCCAATGCCGAGCCCGGCTTCCGCGAACAGGCAGCAAGCCATGAACAGATGGAGAGCTTCTTCGCCCAGCTCGGTGACACGCTGGACGAGATCGATTTCCACAAGGGCCGCGCCCCGGAATCGGCGATGCGCAAGCTGCGCCGCCTGTTCCTGCGCAGCGAGCCGAGCGAGCAGGAAGTGCGCCTGTTGCGCGGCATCCTTGCCGACACCCAGCGGATGGCGCGGCTGGCACAGGCGGGCAACAAGGACAGCTGACGACGTTCTCATTTTTTCGGGTAGTCTGTCCGGATACCCAGGGGGGATGAAGCCTGTGTCGGGTCTGCGAAGGGCAGTGCAGAGGGGACTGCTGAGCCTGGTCATGATCCTGCTGGCCGGGACGGTGCATGCAGCACCGGACCCGGTGCTGGTGCTGGGCCGGATCAGCGATGATCCCAAGGCCCATTACGAGCAGCTGCAACCGTTGCTGGACTATGTAGTGGCACGCATGCACGACGTCGGCATCACCGAAGGGCGGATCCTGATGGCACGCGACCCGCAGCAGATGGCCAGCTATCTGCGGCGGGGGCGGGTCGACTGGGTCACGGAAACGTCGGGTACGGCGGTGGCACTGGGCCAGCGCAGTGGCGCGCGGCCGCTGCTGCTGACCGAGCGCAACGGCGTGCGTGAGTACCAGACCGTGTTCTTCGTGCGTCGCGACAGTCCGATCCAGCGGATCCAGGACCTGCGCGGGCATCGCCTGGCGCTGCAGAACACGGCGTCCACCAGTGCCTACCTGGTGCCGGTGATGACGCTGCTGCAGGAAGGGCTGGCGCCGCAGATCCTGGCCGGTGTGTGGGACGTGCCGGGCCGGGACAGCGTGGGGTACGTGTTCGCACGTAGCGAGTTGAACATCGCCACGTTCGTGCACAAGGGCATGGTCGAAGTGGGGGCGGTGAGCAGCGTGGACTGGAATGACGAGCGACGGATGCCTGCGGCATTCCGGCGCGACTTCCGCGAACTGCTGCGCACCGAACCCTACCCGCGGGCGGTGGAAATGGTTCGCGCCGACCTTGACCCGCGGGTGCGTGACCGGCTGCAGGACGTCCTGCTGCAGGCGGCCAGCGACCCGCAGGCACAGGGGGCGCTGCATCGGTTTTTCGGCACTTCCGGTTTCCACCGCGTCGATGCGCATGCGCAGCAGCGGCTGGATGAATTGAAACAAGGATTGACGCGCGTGCGGATGGAAGTGGAATGAAGTGGCTCGGCTCGGGAATGCAGGCCCGGTTCCTGCTGGCGATGGGCGGGGCGATGGTCGTGGTGGTGGCGATCCTGGCGGTGTTGCTGGGGCGGCAGGCAGCGATGCAGGGCGAGGTGCGCAACCTCAGTGGTGGCGTCATCCATGAACTGTTCGACCGCAGCGTGCGCAGCCGCGGCGAAGCAATGGCGCGCGAGCTGTCCGACGCGCTGGCCAACCCGCTGTACTACCGCGACCTGGCTCAGGTCGGTGCGCTGGTGCGCAACTCCGCACGGCAACCGGTCGTGCGCTATGTGCTGGTGTTCGACGAACGCGGCCGGCTGGTGCATGACGGCTCGATCGAGGTGTCCGGCTTCGGCCAGCCGATGACCGACCCGCTGGCCCCCAAGGCCGCGGTGGCGCAGGCACTGGTGGTGCAGGAATCGCCCAAGGTGCTCGACAACACCATGCCGATCATGGTCGGCAACCAGCGCATCGGCGGGGTCCGCGTCGGCATGGCGCTGGACGAGGTGCAGCAGCGCGAACAGGCCGCCAATGCCACGCTTGGCGAGCGCCTGCAGCAGGTCGGCAGCCGCCACCTGGGCTGGCTGCTGCTGATGCTGGGCCTGCTGGTGGTGATCGGCGTGGTGGTGATCCTGTACGTGCAGCGCACCCTGGTGGCGCCGATCCGGGACCTGGCCGCTGCGGCGCGCCGCATCGAAGCTGGTGACTACCAGGCGCCGCTGGCCGAGAACACCCGCGACGACGAGGTCGGCGAGCTGGTGCGCGGCTTCGCCCGAATGCGCGATGCCATCGCCCGGCATGACCGCGAGGTGCGGCGCATGGCCTATACCGATGCGCTGACCGGGCTGACCAACCGGCTGGCATTCCGGGAAGCGCTGGACCATCGCCTGATGGCCGCGCGCGCATCCAATCATCGGCTGGGCCTGCTGTTTGCCGATATCGACGATTTCAAGCGCGTCAACGACACCCTGGGCCATGAGGCCGGTGACGAAGCGCTGTTGCAGTTCGCGCAGCGCATCGGCAGTGCGGTTGCCGAGGCCGGTGGCGATGAAGCCCTGCTGGCCCGCTTTGGCGGCGACGAGTTCGTGATCCTGGTCGGTGATGGCGACGTGGCGGCCAACGCACGGCTGCTGGCCGAAGTGCTGGTGCGCGAGCTGGGCAAGCCGCTGGTGGTGCAGGGCCGGGAACTGTTCCTGGGCACTTCGATCGGCGTGACCCTGTTCCCGGACGATGCCGCTGATGCGACCACGCTGCTGAAGAACGGCGACATCGCCATGTACCAGGCCAAGATGGCCGGCAAGAACTGCTACCGCTATTACAGCCGTGCGATGGACCACGCGGTCGAGCGCCGCGTGCACATGGAGCAGGAGCTGCGCGGGGCCTGGGAGCGCGGCGAGCTGCGCCTGGCCTACCAGCCCATCTTCCGCATGCGCGACCGGCGCATGGTCGGCGTGGAAGTGCTGCTGCGCTGGCAGCATCCGACCCTGGGCACGATTCCGCCGTCGGTGTTCATCGAAGTGGCCGAGCAGAGCGGGCTGATCGAGCTCATCGGCCCGAAGGTGCTGCGTGCGGCCTGCATGGAAGCCTCGCAGTGGCCACGCGGGGCGGGCGGCGATGATCTGTTCGTGTCGGTGAATGTGTCGCCACGGCAGCTGCGCGGCGGTGAACTGCCGGCATTGGTCGCGCAGTGCCTGCACGAGTCCGGGCTGCCGGCGTCGCGCCTGCACCTGGAGTTGACCGAAACCGCGGTGATCGGCGACGAAATGGTTGCCGCGCAGCTGCTGGACAAGCTGCACCGCACCGGCGTGAAGGTCTGGCTGGACGATTTTGGCACCGGCTTCTCCGGTCTCAGCCATCTTCGCCAGGTACCGGTGGACGGCGTGAAGATCGACAAGAGCTTCGTGGCCGACATGCAGCGCGATCCCGACGATCTGGCGCTGACCACGGCGATCATCGCCATGGCCCACGCACTGGGCATCACCGTGGTGGCCGAGGGCATCGAGCAGCAGGCGCAGTTCGAACTGCTGGTGCAGCGCGGCTGCGATCTCGGCCAGGGCTACTGGCTGAGCCACCCGGTGACCGCCACCGAAGTGGTGCGGATGATCGAGTCGGGCCTCTGACCTGCTGCCGTTGTCCTGGGGTCAGATCCCTTTTCCGCAGGAAAAGGGATCTGACCCCGCCCCCGGATTACAGCGGGCGCTTGCTCGGGTCGCCGGGCAGTTCGCGCACCAGTTTCGGAATCAGATAGCCGGACAGGCGTGCGGTCAGGCCGGCAATCAGCGCCTTGGCCTGGGCATCGTCCACTTCGAAGTGGGCCACGCCTTCGACCCGGTCCAGCTGGTGCAGGTAGTAGGGCAGCACGCCGGCGGCGAAGCTGCGCTCGCTCAGGTCCTGCAGTGCCCGCACGCTGTCGTTGACCCCGCGCAGCAGTACCGCCTGGTTCAGCAGCTGGGCGCCGACGCCGCGCAGGCGGGCCATCGCCGCGTCCACGCTGGCGTCGAATTCATTGGCGTGATTGGCGTGGACCACGATCGCCAGCGGCCATGGCAGGCTGCCCAGCCAGCACACCAGTTCATCGTCCACGCGTTCCGGCAGCACGATCGGCAGCCGGGTATGGATGCGCAGGCGGCGGATATGCGGAATCGCGCGCAGGGCGTCGGTCAGCTCGACCAGCTTGTGCGTGGCCAGTGACAACGGGTCACCGCCGGACAGGATCACCTCGTCGATGTCCGGGTCGGCCGCGATGGCGGCTACGGCCTCCTGCCAGCCGCCCTTGGCAGCGTTTTCCGCGGCATAGTCGAAGTGGCGGCGGAAGCAGTAGCGGCAGTTGATCGCGCAGCTGCCGGTGGCGACCAGCAGAGCACGGCCACGGTACTTCTGGATCACCCCGGTAGCCTTCCTGGCGGCACCATCGCCCACCGCGTCGAAGCTGAACCCGGGCGCCGGGCGCATTTCCTCGCCGATCGGCAGCACCTGGCGCAGCAGCGGGTCGGCCGCATCGCCCACGCGCATGCGGGCCACGAAGCCCTCGGGCACGCGCAATGCGAACTGGTTCATGGCCGCCTCCGAGACACCCAGCGCCGCCGGGTCCAGCTGCAGCCGGGCCAGCAGGGCGTGCGGGTCGCGCAGCGCCTGGCGCCAGAGCTGCTGCCAGCGCGCGGGCGCGCCTGGCGACTGGGGCCGGGGGAAGGCGGAAAGCTGCATGGAGAGGGGGCCTGCGGTTATCATGGGGGCAGAAAAACAGTCGCCCACCGGCATCCGGTGGGCTTTCCATTCTAACGGCTCGCCGCACCCGCGGCGTTTCTGCCACTCAGGAGTTTACGCATGGCCAGCTACGGCATGAACGACGTCAAGAACGGGATGAAGATCCTGGTCAACAACCAACCGGCCGTCATCATCGACACCGAATACGTCAAGCCGGGCAAGGGCCAGGCCTTCACCCGCGTGAAGTACCGCCTGATCAAGGACGGGCGTACCCAGGAAGTGACCATGAAGTCGACCGACTCGCTGGATGCAGCCGACGTCGTCGATACCGACATGAACTTCATGTACAGCGACGGCGAATACTGGCACTTCATGGATCCGGAGTCCTTCGAGCAGGTCCAGGCCACCAAGGCCGGCATGGGCGGCGCCGAGAAGTGGCTGAAGGGCGAAGAGTCCTGCGTGGTCACCCTGTGGAATGGCGAGCCGATCTTCGTTCAGCCGCCGAACTTCGTCGAACTGAAGATCACCGAAACCGATCCGGGCGTCCGTGGCGACACCTCGGGCGGCGGCGGCAAGCCGGCCACCCTGGAAACCGGTGCCGTGGTCCGCGTGCCGCTGTTCGTCAACCAGGACGAAGTGATCCGTGTCGACACCCGTTCGGGCGAATACTCCGCACGCGTCAAATAAGGTTCCGGCGGTTGGCCGACCTCACTGTAGAGCCGAGCCCGCGCTCGGCTTTCCGGGCGCCGCCCGGACCCGTTGCTGGCGCCCATGGCGCCGCAGCGGACAGCCGCCGGGCATGGCCCGGCGCTACCGCCTCCCGCCAGGCCCTTCTCCAACAGCCAGTGAGCCCGCATGAGCGATAGCCCGCACCTCCCCGAAGCCTGCGACCTGCTCATCGAAGCCGGTCATGTCGTTCCCATCGAGCCGCATGCGGTGGTGCTGGAAGACCATGCCGTTGCCGTGCGTGGCAGCGAGATCGTGGCCATCCTGCCGCGTGCCGAGGCGCGCGCACGCTTCCGTGCCGCGCAGGTGGTCAGCCGCCCCGAGTCGGCGCTGATGCCGGGCCTGGTCAACGCGCACACGCACAACCCGATGACCCTGCTGCGCGGCGTCGCCGACGACCTGCCGCTGATGACCTGGCTGCAGCAGCACATCTGGCCGGTGGAAGCGGCGGTGATCGGCCCCGAGTTCGTCGCCGACGGCACCACCCTGGCCATCGCCGAGATGCTGCGCGGCGGCACCACCTGTGCCAACGAGAACTACTTCTTCGGCGACGTGCAGGCTGCGGTCTACAAGAAGCACGGTTTCCGCGCACTGGTTGGCGCGGTCATCATCGATTTCCCCACCGCCTGGGCCAGGACCGACGACGAATACTTCGCCAAGGCCGGTGAACTGCATGACCAGTGGCGCACCGATCCGCTGATCGGCACCGCGTTCGCGCCGCATGCGCCGTACACGGTCAACGATGCCAACTTCGAGCGGGTGCGGATGCTGTCCGACCAGCTCGACATGCAGGTGCACCTGCATACCCACGAGACCGCGCAGGAGATCAACGATTCGATCAAGCTGCACGGCCAGCGCCCGCTGGCGCGGCTGGATCGGCTCGGCCTGGTCAACGACCGCCTGATCGCGGTGCACATGACCCAGCTGACCGATGCGGAAATCCACCTGTGCGCCGAACGCGGCGTCAGCGTCGTGCATTGCCCCGAATCGAACCTGAAGCTGGCCTCCGGCTTCTGCCCGGCCTGCGCCCTGCAGCGCGCCGGCGTGAACCTGGCGATCGGCACCGATGGCTGCGCCAGCAACAACGACCTGGACATGTTCAGCGAGAACCGTACCGCAGCGATCCTGGCCAAGGCCGTGGCCGATGATGCCACCGCGCTGGACGCGGCGACCACGCTGCGCGCAGCGACGCTGGGCGGCGCCCGTGCGCTGGGCTTTGCTGACCGCATCGGTTCGATCGAAGTCGGCAAGCAGGCCGACCTGGTCTGCGTCGACCTGTCGGCGCTGGAAACCCAGCCGCTGCACAACGTGCTGTCGCAGCTGGTGTATGCCACCGGCCGCCAGCAGGTCAGCGACGTCTGGATCGCCGGCAAGCCGAAGCTGGTGCAGCGCGAGCTGGTCGGCATGGACCTGCCGGGCATCATCGCCAACGCGCGCCAGTGGCGCGAGCGCATCCGTCATATCCGCGCCTGATCCCTGGCGCCGCAAGGACCCCTCATGACTGCCCCTCACGCTTCCTCCAATTTCGATCAGGCCGAGCTGGACAAGTTCGCCGCGCTGGCCAACCGCTGGTGGGACGCTGACGGCCCGCAGAAGCCGCTGCATGCGCTGAACCCGGTGCGCCTGAAGTACGTGACCGACCGCGTGCCGTTGCGTGGCGCGCGCGTGCTCGACATCGGCTGCGGTGGCGGGCTGCTGAGCGAAGCACTGGCGCAGGCCGGCGCCGACGTCACCGCCATCGACCTGGCCCCGGAACTGGTGAAGGTCGCGCGCCTGCATGCGCTGGAAAGCGGCGCCAAGGTCGACTACCGCGTGCAGGCCGCCGAGGATCTGGCCGCCGAGCAGCCGGGAAGTTTCGACGTGGTCACCTGCATGGAAATGCTGGAGCACGTGCCAGACCCGGGCGCGATCATCGACGCCTGCAAGCGCCTGCTGAAGCCGGGCGGCCACCTGTTCCTGTCGACGATCAACCGCACCGCGGCCGCCTTCGCGGTGGCGATTGTCGGCGCCGAGTACGTGGCGCGGCTGCTGCCCAGGGGTACCCACCACTACCAGGAATTCATCAAGCCGGCCGAGCTGGCGCGCTGGCTGCGCGAGGCCGACCTGCAGCTCGTGGATGTCAGCGGCATGGCCTACGAGCCGTGGCGCAACCATGCCCGCCTGAGCAGCCGCACCGACATCAACTACCTGGCCTACGCGGTCAAGCCGGCATGACCTCCGCCCGCTTCCCGCGTGCGGTGCTGTTCGACCTGGATGGCACGTTGCTGGACAGCGCGCCGGACTTCGTCGCCACCTGCAATGCGATGCTGGCCGAGCGGGGCCGGGCAGCGATCGATCCGGCGCAGCTGCGGCCGGTGGTCTCCAAGGGCTCGCGCGCGATGGTCGGGACCGCTTTCCCGGACCTGGATGCCGCTGCGCGCGATGCATTGATCCCGGAATTCCTGCAGCGCTACGAAGCGCTGATCGGCCAGCACGCGGTGCTGTTCGACGGCGTGGCCGGCATGCTCGCCGCGCTGGATGAGGCCGGTACGGTATGGGGCATCGTCACCAACAAGCCGGAGTACCTGGCGCGCCTGATCCTGCCGCAGCATGGTTGGCAGCAGCGCTGCGCGGTGCTGGTCGGCGGTGACAGCCTGGCCGAGCGCAAGCCGCACCCGCTTCCACTGCTGCACGCTGCGCAGGCCATTGGCATGGCCGCCGAAGACTGCGTGTACGTGGGCGATGACGAGCGCGACATCATCGCTGCACGTGCTGCCGCGATGCCGTCGGTGGCGGCGCTGTGGGGCTACCGCCTGCACAGCGACGATCCGCTGGCCTGGCAGGCCGACGTGCTGGTCGAGAACGCTGAACTTCTGCAACTGGCCAGTCTCTGGCCGACCCGGCCGGCAGCCCCGGCCCAGCCGTAAGGAATCCCGTAGTGAGCAGTACCGCGCTGGACAGTTTCCTCGACAAGTGGCGCAGCCGTTGGCCGGAATGGTCGGTGGCCGCTCCGTTCGTGGCCGAACCGCAACGCGAGCTCGCAGTGGCGTGGTTTGCGCTGCTGCAGGAGTTTGACGACATGCTCAACACCAGCGGCGATCCGCTGCCGGCCGATGCCAAGCTGGCGTGGTGGGGCGAGGAACTGCGCAGCTGGGCAGGGCATCGTTCGCGCCATCCACTGGGCCGTCTGCTGGAGCCGGTGCGTGCGCCGTGGGTGCAACTGGCCGAAGCGCTGCCGGACCTTGTTGAAGCGCGTACCGTTGCGTTGGATGCAGCCGGTGCCGAGCGTGCGCTGGCCAATTACGCCGAGGCCGTGGCCGCAGTGGAAGCGGCCTTGTTTGCCGACAAGCCGCGCACCGGCGCCGGTCGTGCGGTGCAGCTGCAGACGCTGGCCCAGCGCCTGCAGGATGCCGGCGTAGCCGGTGTGCCGCGCAGCCTGTTGGATGAGGATTCCAGCACGGCCGCGCAGCGCTGGGCCCAGTACCTGCTGAAAGGATGGGGCAGCCGCGTGCCGGGCCCGCGCCCGCGGCGCGTGTGGTCGAGCCTGGCGCGCGCCCGCGTTGCCGCGCAGGCCGCAGGCAAGCCAATCGAAGCCACCCCGGTGCGCACGTTGCTGCGCGTGTGGTGGGCAGCGCGCGGTTGATCCCGCGCTCCGCCGGGCATGGCCCGGCGCTACCTCGCGCGGTTGATTGAATGCTGTCTGTAGAGCCGAGCCCATGCTCGACTCATCTCTGCGCGACAGCCGAGCGTGGGCTCGGCTCTACAACAGCGGCTCACCACCGCACCGGGCGATGGGCGTTACTTCCGCTCCAGCACCAGCAACGGATCGATGCGGGTGTCGAACCAGTTCATGCCCCAGTGCAGGTGCGGGCCGGTGGCACGGCCGGTGGCGCCGACGGCAGCGATCACCTGGCCCTGCTCCACACGGTCGCCAACTTTTACGTCGATGCGCGAAAGGTGCAGGAAATTGGAACTGACCCCGAAGCCGTGGTCGAGCAGCAGCGTGCCACCGGTCAGGTACAGGTCCGGCCCAGCGAAGGTCACGATGCCGGCCGCCGGCGCCTTCACCGGGGTGCCGGTCGGCACCGCGATGTCCATGCCGGAATGGCCGGCCCCCGGCTGCCCGTTGTAGACGCGCGCATTGCCGAAGCGGCCGCTGATGCGGCCCTGTACCGGCCAGATGAAGGTCTGGGTGAAGTCGGTGCGGTCGTCATCGCGGGCACGTGCGGCGGTCACCTGCGCCTGTTCGCGCTTGATCCGCTCGGCAATCGCCGGCGGCGGGTTGACCGTCTTCGGCGGCACGCCGTTCACCCGCTCGGTGGGCCAGTCGCGCGGCGTTACCGCAATGGTGGCTGTCTCGCTGCCACCATCGGGGCGCTGCACCTGTACGCGCAGCGGACCCTTCTCGTCGCGGCCGATGCCGAACACCACGCTGCCGTAGCCGCTCACCCGCAGCTGGCGGCCGGCGTACTGCACGCGACTGCCTGCGGGCACCTTGCCGATCACCAGCGCGCCCTGCGAGGCACTGGCCGGGAACACCACGCGGCTGTCGATCAGGCTGCCGATGCCATCCTGCGCCTGCGCAGGGGAAGAGGAAAACAGGGGCGCGGCCAGCAGCAGCGCCCCGATCATCAGTGCCGAACGCATCAGCGGTCGTAGGTCATGCGCTGGCCGGCGGGCTCACCCACCAGCTTGCTGCCGTCCCACACCAGCTGGCCGTTGACCCAGGTGGAGGCGATGCGCGAGCGGAAAGTGGTGCCTTCGAACGGCGACCAGCCGCACTTGGACAGCACGTCCTCGCGCTTGACGGTGAACGGCACGTCCTCCACCAGCACCAGGTCGGCAAAGTAGCCTTCGCGCAGGAAGCCGCGTTCTTCCACGTCGAACAGCTGCGCCGGCGCATGTGCGAATTTCTGCACCACCTGCTCGCGGGTCAGCTTGCCTTCGTGCACCCGCTCCAGCGCGGCCACCAGCGCGTACTGCACCAGCGGCAGGCCCGACGGCGCCTGCGCGTAGGGCTTCTGCTTCTCTTCCCAGGTGTGCGGCGCGTGGTCGGTGGCCAGCACGTCCAGCACGTCATCGGCCAAGGCAGCGGTGATTGCCTCGCGGTCGGACACTTCCTTGATCGCCGGGTTGCACTTGATCAGGTTGCCCTTGGTCGCGTAGTCCGGGCGCGCGAAGTGCAGGAAGTGCACGCAGGTTTCGGCGGTGATCTGCTTGCGGCTGCCATCGGCTCGGATCAGCGGGCCCTTCTCGAACAGCGCCAGCTCATCGGCGGTGGAGATGTGCAGTACGTGCAGGCGGGTGCCGTGCTTGCGTGCCAGCGACATCGCCAGGCGGGTCGACTTGATGCAGGCTTCGCGCGAACGGATGTCCGGGTGCATGTCCGGGGTCAGCGCATCGCCGTACTTTTCCTGGAAGGCCTTGAGGTTGGCATCGATCATCGGCGTGTCTTCGCAGTGCGTGATGATCGGGGTCGGGCATTCGCGGAAGATCGCGTCCAGCGTTTCCGGGTTGTCGACCAGCATGTTGCCGGTCGAAGCACCCATGAACACCTTCACGCCCGGGGCCTTCTTCGGGTCCAGGGCACGGATCGCGTCCAGGTTGTCATTGCTGGCACCGTGGTAGAAACCGTAGTTGGCCCAGGCGCGGCCGCGCGCGAGCTCGTACTTGGCTTCCAGGATGGTTGAATCCAGCGTCGGCGGGTTGGTGTTGGGCATGTCCATGAAGCTGGTCAGGCCACCGGCCACGGCGGCCGCCGATTCGCTGGCGATGTCGCCCTTGTGGGTCAGTCCCGGTTCGCGGAAGTGCACCTGGTCATCGATCATGCCGGGCAGCAGCCAGCGCCCGGCCGCGTCCACCACCTGCTCGCCGTCGCGCGGCGCCAGCCCACTGCCGATCTGCGCGATGCGGCCGTTCTCGATGCGCAGGTCACCATCGAAGGTGCGGCCTTCGTTGACCATGCGGGCGTTGGTGATGAGGGTGGAGGACATGTCAGTGTTTTCCTGTGCAACGGCAAGAGGGGGCGTTGGGGGACTCGGGCACGGGATCGAAGCCGCCGGGATGGAACGGATGGCAGCGGCCCAGCCGGCGCGCAGCCAACCAGCTGCCGCGCAGCGGGCCGTGCCGCGAGATGGCGTCCATCGCGTATTCAGAACAGCTCGGCACGAAACGGCAGCGCGGCCCCAGCAGGGGGCTGATGAAGCGCTTGTAGAAGCGCAGCAGGGCAATGAGCAGGCGCGAGATCACCCAGTCATCTTATGCCAGTTGGCATGAAGGACGCATTTGTGCAGGATGGGGCGTTGGTCGCATGTCGCCGATGGCCTGCGACCGGTACCAGCACCGTCGGGTGCTGGCCAGGTTCCGTACCGCGCAAGGCGGTCCGTGTTCGTCGGACTGCCCTCCAGGGCGCCTTGGCTCCAGGACTGAATGGAGCAGGGTGCCAAGGTTGCTGCTGCGGGTCGGGTAGGCTATAAAGGCCCGCTTTCCCGGGCCCCGGGAAATCCAAGGAAGAGCGTTTCGTGGCTGCTAAAAAAACTGCAAAGAAGGCCGCAACGGCCGCCAAGAAAACCGCCAAGCCTGTTGTGAAGAAGTTGGCGGCAAAGCCCGTTGCCAAGAAGCCGGCCAGCAAGCCGGCGACCAAGGCAGCGTCCTCGCAACCGGCGGCCAGGAAGGCCACCGCAAAGAAAACGCCGGTCAAGGCAACCAAGCCGGTGGCGAAGAAGGCCGCTGCGCCCGCCAAGGCCAAGCCAGCCGCCGCCAGCAAGAAGGCGCCGGTGAAGAAGACCGTCAGCAAGGTCGCGCCGGTGAAGAAGGCCGCCGCCAAGCCGGTGGTCAAGAAGGCAGCCGCCAAACCGGCGCCGAAGGCGGTGGTGAAGAAGGCTGCACCCAAGCCGGTCGCCAAGCCCGTAGCAAAGAAGGTCGCTGCGGCTAAACCGGCCGCCACGCCTGCCGCTGTAAAGAAGGTTGCCAAGAACGTTGCCGCGCCGGCCGTAAAGCCGACCCCGGCCCGAGTAGTGAAGTCCGCACCGAAGCCTGCTGCCAAGCCGGCTCCGGCCAAGCCTGTCCCGGCCAAGACCGTGGCAGTGGCGGCAGCCCAACCGGCCTCAACGCCGGCCCCGGCCGCCGCTCCTGTCGCTTCGAAGGCCCCGCAATCCAAGAATCCCGTGCCCGTTTCGAAATCGCCTGCCAAAACCGCCGTGAAATCCGATTCCGCCCCGAAGACCGCGTCGCGCCCTGTCGGCAAGGTTGCCGTGGCCGTCGCCGCCCGCTCGGCAGCACCGGCCCCGCGCAGCAAGTACAAGGTGGTCGAGTACAAGACCGACGAGGCCACTGGCCGCCCGATCCTGCCGGCTGGCTACAAGCCGTCCTCGGAAGAGGAATACATGAGCCCGCTGCAGCAGGAGTATTTCCGCCAGCGCCTGCAGAACTGGCGCGCGGACCTGGTGGAAGAGTCCAAGCAGACCATCGAGAACCTGCGCGAGGAAGTGCGTGACATCGGCGACGAAGCCGAGCGTGCGACCCGCGAGACCGAGAACTCGCTGGAACTGCGTACCCGCGACCGCTACCGCAAGCTGATCGGCAAGATCGACAGCACCCTGAAGCGCCTGGAAGCTGGCGACTACGGTTACTGCGTCGACACCGGCGAAGAAATCGGCCTGGAGCGCCTGGAAGCGCGCCTCACCGCAGAGCGCACCATCGACGCCCAGGAGCGTTGGGAGCACCTGCAGAAGCAGCAGGGCGACTGATTCCAGTTCGTTGTCTGGTCATGCGAAAAACCCGGCTTCGGCCGGGTTTTTTGTTGGGTTCGTGTTGGTTGCGTAGAGCGGCGCCTTGCGGGTATCGGCGTGAGCCTGCGGGTGGGTCCGGGCAGGACACGCTGCAAGTACATCCCTGTAAGCTCGGCCGCGGCATCCATGCCGCGGACGGTCCTGCCCGGACCCACCCGCAGGCTCTCGACGGTTTCCTGCGTGCGCGGCCGATGTAGAGCCGAGCCCACGCTCGGCTCAGGCCGACAGGAGCGGTCATGCGTGCGCTCGCGGCTGTTGGGTCCGCCTTGTAGCGGGCCGAGCACCGCAGGGGAATCAGGGGCGAAGTGGCGCCGCTGTTTGAGCGCAGCGAGTTCGGCGCCGTCCCCTGATTCACCGAGGAGCACAGGGCACCGGCGCGCAGCGCCGGCTCGCGGATGGCGGAGCGTTTCTTTGGTGACTTTCTTTGCACGAGCAAAGAAAGGTACACCTCGCCGCGGTCGCGGAAGAAGCCCGCCGGGCGCGGCCCGGCGCAACCGCTGCTTGGGCGCACGGAAATACGCAGCCGAGCATGGGCTCGGCTCTACAGGTTCACTGCAGGTCGCGAAGATTCAATTTCCGCAATGTCGGGTTCTTCCACGCGGTGATCCCGGCCACGCTCAGCACCGCGAATCCGCCCAGCACCACCGCCGGCACCAGGCCGAGCAGCTTCGCCATCGTGCCGGCATAGAACGCGCCCAGCTCGTTGGACGAACTGATGAAGATGCCGTTGATCGACGATACGCGACCGCGCATTTCTTCCGGCGTAGCCAACTGCAGGATGGTCGAGCGGATCACCACCGAGACGCCATCGAACGCGCCGTAGAACAGCAGGATCAGCGCCGACAGCCAGAAATGCTGCGACAACCCGAAGCTGATCACGCACAGGCCGAAGCCGGCCACCGCGAACAGCAGGACGCGGCCGGCATTGCGCTGCAGCGGGTGGCGCGCCAGCCACAGGCCCACGCACACCGAGCCCAGCGCCGGCATCGCGCGCAGGATGCCCAGGCCTTCCGGGCCGTGGTGCAGGATCTCGTGCAGGAACGCCGGCAGCATCGCTACCACGCCGCCCAGCAGCACCGAGAACATGTCCAGCGCCATCGCGCCGACCATGATCCGGTTGCCGACCACGAAGCGCGCGCCTTCGGCGATGCTCTTGAAGATCGGTGCGGCCGGACCGGTATGCACCGGTTCTTCCACCTTCAGTGTGGCCAGGCAGGCCATCGCCACCAGCGCAAAGGCCGTAGCCACCGCGTAGGACAGACCCTTGCCACCGAAGCCGACCAGCACGCCACCCAGTGCCGGGCCGGCGATCATGCCGGCCTGGAACACCACCGCGCCCAGGCCGGCGCCACGGGCGAACAGGTCACGGGCCAGCACGCGGGCGAACAAGGCGTTGTAGATCGGCGACAGGAAGGCGCGGACCATGCCGGTCAGCGCGATGGCCGCATAGATCGGCCACACGCCGTCAATCGGCAGCCAGCCCATGGCTACGCTGGTCAACACCAGTGCAGTGGCGATCAGCCCGCAACAGGCGACCATTCCCAGCCGACGGCGAGGCAGGTGATCCACCAGGTAACCGGCGAACGGAGCCACGCAGAAGAACGGCACGACCTCGGCCAGGCCGATCAGGCCCAGCGAGAACGGATTGCGGGTGACTTCGTAGATGTGCCAGCCGACAGTGACCGCGACCACCTGGTAGGACAGCATCGCGAAGATGCGGTAGGCCAGCAGCCTGGCGAAACCGGGGCGGGACAGCAGGCCCAGTGCACTGTCTTCGGCTGTGGCGGGTTCGCTCACGACGGGTCGCGCTGCAGCTGCGCCTGCGCCGTCTCACGGATGAACGCCAGCATCGCCGCCACCCCATTGCTGCGGGTGGGCGAGAGGTGGCGGGCCAGGCCGATGTCCTGGATGTAGCTCGGCTCGGTGTCCAGGATCTCCTGCGCCGAGCGCCCGGAGTACACGCGCAGCGCCAGGAAGATCAGGCCGGAGACAATCGCCGAATCGCTGATGGCATGGAAGCGCAGCGACTGCGCGTTGCCCTCGGGCACGATCCAGACCATCGACTGGCAGCCGAGCAGGCGATGCTCTTCGGTCTTCCATTCTTCCGGAAAGGGCGGCAGCTTGCGGCCGAGGTCGATCAGGTACTGGTAGCGCTCGGACCAGTCGCCGAAGAAGCCGAATTCCTCGGCGATGGCGGCCTGGGCCTCGGCGGCGGTGGGTTCAAGCGGGAACGGGGAGTCGGTCACAACAGTCTCTACGGTGGGGCGTGGCCGGCGGACCGGCCACGGGGCAGGGCAGGTCAGCTGCGCTTGCGCGACCAGCGAACGCCCTGCGGGGTGTCATCCAGCACGATGCCTTCGGCGGCCAGCTGGTCGCGGATGGCGTCGGCACGGGCGAAGTCGCGTGCCTTCTTGGCCGCGGCGCGCTCGTCGATCAGGCCCTGGACGCGGGCATCGTCGTCCTCGTCGCCCGCTGCGGTGCCGAACCACTGCGCCGGGTCGGCCTGCAGCAGGCCCAGCACCAGGCCCGCACCGAGCAGTTCGCCCTTCAGGCGCGCCTGTTCGGCCGGGTCGGTGGCACGACGCGCGTCGGCGGCGATGCGGGCCACTTCGGCCAGCGCCTGGGGTGTGTTGAGATCGTCGTCCAGGGTCGCTTCGACGCTGGCGGGGATCACTGCCGTGGCCTCGATCGACGCCAGTTCGCGCAGCGTGCCGTACAGGCGGTCCAGGGTGCGCACCGATTGTTCGATCAGCGCATCAGACCAGTCCAGCGGCTGCCGGTAGTGGGCCGACAGCAGGGCCAGGCGCAGCGCCTCCGGCGGATGCTGGCGGACCAGGTCGTGTACGCGCTCGATGTTGCCCAGCGACTTGCTCATCTTGGCGCCGCCGAAGTTGAGCATGCCGTTGTGCAGCCAGAAGCGGGCGAAGATCTTGCCGCCGTGGGCGCATTCGCTTTGCGCGATCTCGTTCTCGTGGTGCGGGAACTGCAGGTCGACGCCGCCGGCGTGGATGTCGATGGTCTCGCCCAGGTGGGCTGCGGCCATCGCCGAGCATTCGATATGCCAGCCCGGACGACCCCGGCCCCACGGCGATTCCCAGCCGGGCAGGTCGTCGCTGGACGGCTTCCACAGCACGAAATCACCCGGGTCGCGCTTGTACGGGGCCACGTCGACACGGGCACCGGCCAGCATTTCTTCCGGGTCACGGCGCGAGAGCTTGCCGTAGCCGTCGAAGCTGGCCACCGCGAACAGTACGTGACCCTCGGCGGCGTAGGCATGACCATTGGCGATCAGCTGCTCGATCATGGTGATGATCTGCGGCATGTGCGCGGTCACCTCCGGCTCGATGTCCGGCGGCACCACGCCCAGCGCGGCCATGTCTTCACGGTAGGCGGCGGCGAACTTGCCGGTGATGGTGCTGATCGGCACGCCCTGCTCGCGCGCGGCGGTGTTGATCTTGTCGTCCACGTCGGTGATGTTGCGGGCGTAGCGCAGCGCGCCGAAACGGCGCCGCAGCAGGTCGGCCAGCACCCCGAACACCACCGGGCCACGGGCGTTGCCGATGTGCACGTAGTTGTAGACCGTGGGGCCGCACACATACAGGGTCGGACAGGCCGGGTCGAGCGGAGTGAACGGTTCGAGCTGGCGAGTCAGGTTGTTGTGCAGGCGCAGGGTCATGGGGCTGTGGCTGGGGGACAAGCCTGTGATTTTAGAACGTGTCGGCCCCCTTTGGGGGCACTGGCTGCCACCGGTGGACGCCGGGTCCGTCCAGGGTGGGGTGGGCAGGAGCGGCGTGGACGGGTAATGTTCAGCCCCTTGCGCTCGCCACTGCCTACACTATTGCCGTGTCCTTGCTCCCGTCGCCAATGAAATCCACCGCGTTGCTGACCCTGGCCTGCCTGTCGGCGCTGCCCGCCGTGGTGCTGGCCCAGGAGGCCGAGCCCCGCAACCGGGTGGTGATCGTGGAGAACGTGAAGTTCGACTACGCCCAGGTGCTGAACGTCGAGCCGGTGTTCCAGACCCTGCGCGCGACCCGTACCGAGGAGCACTGCGAGCCGGTGTCGACCCGGACCCTGGCCCCGGTGAACGTGACCGGCGAGGAGCCGGTTGAGGACAAGGGCCGGATCAGCCGCTTCTGGGATTCGGTGCGCTCGATGTTCAAGCGCAGCGATGAGGAGGTTGTTGAGGAGGTCGGAACCGAGTCGCCGGCCCCGGCGCCGGCCAACACCGGTCCGATGCTGACCCGCGACTGCCGCATCGTGCCGGTGGGGCGTGAATTCCGCCGGCCCATCGCCTACGACGTGGATTACGTCTACAAGGGCACCAAGTATCGGTCGCGGCTGCCGGAAGACCCGGGCAACCGGCTCAAGATCCGGGTGTCGATCACCCCCTGGGTGGGTCCGGAGCAGGGCGCCGCCGGCAATCCCTGATTCTGCGACCCCGGCCCCTTGCGCCGGTCACGGCCGCATGCAAAGATATTCGGCCATGAAGCTCACCGACTTCCAGCACGACAGCAGCGCAGCCCGACAGGCGTCGGGCATGACCTCGCGTGCGCGTCGACCGGAACCCCACATTCTCGCTGGGTAACCGGAGCTTTTTGCTGTTCGTCCGAAAAAAACCCAGCCCGCCGGCTGGGTTTTTTCGTTTCCGCGTTCTGAAAGCTGCAACTGCAACCTTTTCGTTTCACCTTTGCTTCCTGTTTTCCCTTCCACCGCGTCGAACCCGGCGCCGCCACGCAAGGAAAGATGATGTCCCCCAAGCACTTCCTGAACACCCAGGACTGGAGCCGCAGCGATCTCGACGCGCTGCTGACCCAGGCCGCGCTGTTCAAGCGCAACAAGCTCGGCGACCAGCTCAAGGGCAAGTCGATCGCGCTGGTGTTCTTCAACCCGTCCATGCGTACCCGCACCAGCTTCGAACTGGGCGCATTCCAGCTCGGTGCCCACGCGGTGGTGCTGCAGCCGGGCAAGGATGCGTGGCCGATCGAGTTCAACCTCGGCACGGTGATGGACGGCGATACCGAAGAGCACATCGCTGAGGTGGCCAAGGTGCTGGGCCGTTACTGCGACATCATCGCCGTGCGCGCGTTCCCCAAGTTCATCGACTGGGCCTACGACCGCCAGGACATCGTCCTCAACAGCTTCGCCAAGTACTCGCCGGTGCCGGTCATCAACATGGAGACCATCACCCATCCGTGCCAGGAGCTGGCCCACATCATGGCGCTGCAGGAGCACTTCGGCACCCAGGACCTGCGCGGCAAGAAGTACGTGCTGACCTGGACCTACCACCCCAGGCCGCTGAACACCGCCGTGGCCAACTCGGCGCTGACCATCGCCACCCGCATGGGCATGGACGTGACCCTGCTGTGCCCGACCGCCGACTACATCCTCGACGAGCGCTACATGGGCTGGGCCGAGCAGAACGTGGCCGAGAGCGGTGGTTCGCTGAAGATCAGCCATGACATCGACAGCGCCTACGCCGGCGCCGACGTGGTCTACGCCAAGAGCTGGGGTGCGCTGCCGTTCTTCGGCAACTGGGAACCGGAAAAGCCGATCCGCGACCAGTTCAAGCACTTCATCGTGGACGAGCGGAAGATGGCGCTGACCAATAACGGGGTGTTCAGCCACTGCCTGCCGCTGCGCCGCAACGTGAAAGCCACCGATGCGGTGATGGATTCGCCGCAGTGCATCGCCATCAACGAAGCCGAGAACCGCCTGCACGTGCAGAAGGCGATCATGGCCGCCGTTGCCGGGCGCTGATTTTTTCCGATTCAATCATTTCTGCCGGGCACGGCCCGGCGCTACCAGGACATACCCTCCCCATGAGCAACAAAGACGTCGTTCTCGCCTTCTCCGGCGGCCTGGATACCAGCTTCTGCGTGCCCTACCTGCAGGAGCGTGGCTACAACGTGCACACCGTGTTCGCCGACACCGGCGGCGTGGATGATGAAGAGCGCGATTTCATCGAGAAGCGTGCCGCCGAGCTGGGCGTGACCAGCCATGTCACCGTCAATGGTGGCCCGGCCATCTGGGAAGGCTTCGTCAAGCCGTTCGTGTGGGCCGGCGAAGGCTACCAGGGCCAGTACCCGCTGCTGGTCTCGGACCGCTACCTGATCGTTGATGCCGCGCTGAAGCGTGCTGCCGAGCTGGGTACCAACATCATCGCCCACGGCTGCACCGGCATGGGCAACGACCAGGTCCGCTTCGACCTGGCCGTGAAGGCACTGGGCGACTACCAGATCATCGCGCCGATCCGCGAGATCCAGAAGGAACACACCCAGACCCGCGCCTACGAGCAGAAGTACCTGGAAGAGCGCGGCTTCGGCGTGCGCGCCAAGCAGCAGGCCTACACCATCAACGAGAACCTGCTGGGCGTGACCATGTCCGGCGGCGAGATCGACCGTTGGGAAGCCCCGGGCGACGGTGCGCGTGGCTGGTGCTCGCCGCGCAGCGAGTGGCCGGAACAGGCGCTGACCGTGACCCTGAAGTTCGTTGAAGGCGAAGCCGTCGAACTGAACGGCAAGGCGCTGCCGGGCGACCAGATCCTGGCCCAGCTCAACAAGCTGTTTGCCCCGTACGGCGTTGGCCGCGGCGTCTACACCGGCGACACCGTGATCGGCCTGAAGGGCCGCATCGTGTTCGAGGCCCCGGGCCTGGTTTCGCTGCTGGCCGCGCACCGCGCGCTGGAAGATGCCGTGCTGACCAAGCAGCAGAACCGCTTCAAGCCGGACGTGGCACGCAAGTGGGTGGAGCTGGTGTACGAAGGCTTCTACCACGACCCGCTGAAGACCGACATCGAAGCGTTCCTGAAGTCCTCGCAGGCCAAGGTCAACGGCGAAGTGGTGCTGGAAACCCGCGGTGGCCGCGTCGACGCGGTGGCGGTGAAGTCGCCGCACCTGCTCAACACCAAGGGCGCCACCTACGCACAGTCGGCCGACTGGGGCGTGGAAGAGGCTGAAGGCTTCATCAAGCTGTTCGGCATGAGTTCGACGCTTTACGCGCAAGTCAATCGCTGAGCGATTGAATTGCGCGCGCGTCTCCCGCGCATTCCACCTTAACCCTGCGCCGTTGGCGCGCCCCCTTCAACAAGAAGGGGGCTCTCCACCAGACGCATCACGGTAGCGCCGGGCCATGCCCGGCGGAATTCCACAGGATCTTTGTTTCATGCTTGAACAGACGCTCGATCACCTGCAGGCCCTGGTGTCCTTCGACACCCGCAACCCGCCGCGTGCGATCACCACCGGTGGCATCTTCGATTACCTGCGCGCGAACCTGCCCGGCTTCAACGTCGAGGTGATCGACCATGGCGCCGGTGCGGTCAGCCTGTACGCCGTGCGTGGGACGCCGAAGTTCCTGTTCAACGTGCACCTGGATACCGTACCGGACTCGCCGCACTGGAGTGCCGATCCGCATGTGATGCGCCGCCTGGACGACCGCGTGGTCGGCCTGGGCGTGTGTGACATCAAGGGCGCCGCCGCTGCGCTGGTGGCGGCGGCCAACGCCAGCGATGGCGATGCCGCCTTCCTGTTCTCCAGCGACGAAGAAGCCAACGACCCGCGCTGCATCGCCGCGTTCCTGGCCCGTGGCCTGCCGTATGAAGCCGTACTCGTGGCCGAACCGACCATGAGCGAAGCGGTGCTGGCGCATCGTGGCATCAGCTCGGTGCTGATGCAGTTCGCCGGCCGTGCCGGCCATGCGTCGGGCAAGCAGGATGCGGCTGCCAGCGCATTGCACCAGGCCATGCGCTGGGGCAATCGCGCGCTGGATCATGTGGAATCGCTGGCCTCGGCGCGCTTCGGTGGACTGACCGGTCTGCGCTTCAACATCGGTCGCGTCGAAGGCGGTATCAAGGCCAACATGATCGCACCGGCTGCCGAGGTGCGCTTCGGGTTCCGCCCGCTACCGTCGATGGACATCGATGGCCTGCTGGCGACCTTCGCCGGTTTCGCCGAGCCGGAAGCCGCCGTGTTCACCGAGACGTTCCGTGGTCCCAGCCTGCCCGCCGGTGACATCGCCGAGGCCGAGAACCGCCGCCTGCTGGCGCGCGACGTGGCCGATGCGCTGGAGCTGCCGATCGGCAATGCCGTGGATTTCTGGACCGAGGCGTCGCTGTTCTCGGCCGCTGGCTATACCACACTGGTATTCGGCCCGGGTGACATCGCCCAGGCCCACACCGCCGATGAGTTCGTGACGCTGGACCAATTGCAGCGCTATACCCACGCCGTGCACCGGATCATCGCCGCCGGCGCCTGATCGACCCTACAACGCCGCCATGCCCCGGGCATGGCGGGACTGCAACGCGGCGACCGCCGCCTGTGACGAAACCGAAATGTCTCCTGCCCTCCAGCCCCACCGCCAGACCCGCCAGACCATCGTGCGCCTGCTTTCCAGCATGGCCAGCGCGAAGGAGATCAGCCAGTACCTCAAGCGTTTCTCGCAGCTGGACGCCAAGCGCTTCGCCGTGGTCAAGGTCGGCGGCGCGGTGCTGCGCGACGATCTCGACGCGCTGACCTCTTCGCTGTCGTTCCTGCAGGAAGTCGGGCTGACCCCGATCGTGCTGCACGGCGCCGGCCCGCAGCTGGATGCCGAGCTGTCGGCGGCCGGCATCGAGAAGCAGACCGTGAACGGCCTGCGCGTGACTTCGCCGGAAGCACTGGCGATCGTGCGCCGGGTGTTCCAGCAGTCCAACCTGCGCCTGGTCGAGGCGCTGCAGCAGAACGGCGCACGTGCCACCTCGATTACCGGTGGCGTGTTCGAGGCCGAGTACCTGGACGTGGACACCTACGGCCTCGTCGGCGAGGTGAAGAAGGTCAACCTGGCACCGATCGAGGCCAGCCTGCGTGCCGGCTCGATCCCGGTCATCACCAGCCTGGGTGAAACTGCCGGTGGCCAGATCCTCAACGTCAACGCCGACTTCGCCGCCAACGAGCTGGTGCAGGAGCTGCAGCCGTACAAGATCATCTTCCTGACCGGCACCGGTGGCCTGCTGGACGAGGCGGGCAACGTGATCGATTCGATCAACCTGTCCACCGAATACGATCACCTGATCGCGCAGCCGTGGATCCACGGCGGCATGAAGGTGAAGATCGAACAGATCAAGGACCTGCTCGACCGCCTGCCGCTGGAGTCGTCGGTGTCGATCACGCGTCCGGCCGACCTGGCCAAGGAACTGTTCACCCACAAGGGCTCGGGCACGCTGGTGCGCAAGGGTGAGAAAGTGCTGCGCGCCACCGCCTGGAGCGAGCTCGACCTGCCGCGGCTGAAGGGCCTGATCGAATCCAGCTTCGGCCGCACCCTGGTGCCGGACTACTTCGAAAAGACCAGGCTGCTGCGCGCCTATGTCAGCGAGAACTACCGCACTGCGGTGATCCTCACCGACGAGGCCGAAGGCGTGTACCTGGACAAGTTCGCTGTGCTCGACGACGCGCAGGGTGAAGGCCTGGGGCGTGCGGTCTGGAACGTGATGCTGGAGGAGACCCCGCAGCTGTTCTGGCGCTCGCGCCACGGCAACCCGATCAACCACTTCTACTACGCCGAGTCCGATGGCTGCTACAAGCAGGACCATTGGAAAGTGTTCTGGTTCGGCGCCGATGGCATCGACCGGATCAAGACCTACGTCGACCACTGCGCCCAGCGCGCGCCGAGCCTGCTGGGGTGAGCGATGAGTCCTCCTGACGTGTGGAACACGGTGCCTACCCTGCGCGGCCAGCACGTGGCGCTGCAGCCGCTGCAGCTTGGGCATGTCCCCGGCCTGCGCGCTGCCCTCGAAGGCAGCGGCCTGGACCAGCTCTGGTACACCCAGGTGCCGTCACCGCAGCAGGTCGAGCACTATGTGCAGGCCGCGCTGCAGGCGCATGCCGAACGCAAGGTGCTGCCGTTCGTGATCCGCGACGCCGCCGGTGACATCATCGGCAGCACGCGCTTCTACGACATGGATGCCAGCGTGCCCAGGCTCAGCCTCGGCTACACCTGGTACACGCCGCGCGTGCAGCGCACCGGCGCCAACACCGAGGCCAAGCTGTTGCTGCTGCAGCACGCCTTCGAGTCCATGGGCTGCATCAGCGTGGTGCTGGAAACCAGCTGGTTCAACGTCACCTCGCGCACCGCCATCGCCCGCCTCGGCGCCAAGCAGGATGGCGTGCTGCGCAACCACAAGCGGCACGCCGACGGCACGCCGCGCGACACCGTCATCTTCTCCATCATCGATGCGGAATGGCAGGGCGTGAAGCGCCACCTGCAGTACCGCCTGGACAGTCACGCATGAACGATTCGACTTTTACCCTGGGCATCGTCGGTGCCCGCGGCCATACCGGCGCCGAGCTGATCAAGCTGGTGGCCACCCACCCGCGGCTGAAGCTGGCTTTCGTCTCTTCGCGCGAGCGCGCCGGGCAGCGCCTGTCCGACCACCACCCGGAATTCCAGGGCGAGCTGCAGTACGAAAACCTGGACGCCGATGCGGTGGCGGCCAAGGGCGTGGACGCGGTGATCCTGGCCCTGCCCAACGGCCTGGCCGCGCCGTTCGTGGCCGCATTGGAAGCGGCGAAGGCTGACACCGTCATCGTCGATCTCTCGGCCGACTACCGTTTCGACAACAGCTGGTACTACGGCCTGCCGGAGCTGACCCGCGGCCGCTACAACGGCCAGAAGCACATCAGCAACCCGGGCTGCTATGCCACCGCGATGCAGCTGGCGGTGCATCCGCTGTTGGACCTGCTGGCCGGTCCGCCGCAGTGCTTCGGTGTCTCCGGCTACTCCGGTGCCGGTACCACGCCGTCGGACAAGAACAACGTCGAACTGCTGGCCGACAACCTGATGCCGTACGCGCTGACCAACCACGTGCACGAGCGCGAGGTGTCGGTGCAGCTGGGCGTGGCCGTGGAATTCATGCCGCACGTCGCGCCACACTTCCGGGGCATCACGCTGACCGCCAACCTGTGGCTGAACCGCGTGCAGACCCGTGAGCAGATCGTCGAGCGCTTCCAGCAGGCCTATGCGGGCGAACCGCTGATCGAGGTGGTGGACGAAGCGCCGTGGGTCAGCCGCATCGCCGGCCGCCACGGTGCCCAGGTCGGTGGCTTCACGCTCGCGCCGGGCGGCAAGCGGGTGGTGGTGGTGGCGACGCTGGACAACCTGCTGAAGGGCGCGGCCACCCAGGCCATGCAGAACCTCAACCTCGCGCTGGGCATCGACGAACTGACGTCGATCCCGCACTGAACACGCCTTCCGGAGCCCCCATGGCAGACCTTCTTTGGCAGAAGCCCGGCGTCGCTGTCGACGCCCAGATCCAGTCCTTCCTCGCCGGCGACGACGTGATCCTCGACCGCGAGTTCTTCCTGCATGACATCGCTGCCAGCGCCGCGCATGCGCAGGGCCTGCAGCACATCGGCATCCTCAGTGCCGATGAGCTTGCCGGCCTGCTGCGCGAACTGGAGATCCTGGCGCAGGACTTCCGCGAAGGCCGCTTCGTGCTGGATACGCAGTACGAGGATGGCCACTCGGCGATCGAGGCGCGCCTGACCGAACGCCTTGGTGATGCGGGTCGCAAGATCCACACCGGCCGCAGCCGCAACGACCAGATCCTGGTCGCCACCCGCCTGTGGCTGAAGGAGAAGCTGCAGCGCGTGACGCAGCTCAGCGCCGAAGTGGCAAAGGTCGCGCTGGACCGCGCGCAGGCCGAGAAGGATCTGCCGATTCCCGGCTACACCCACATCCAGCGTGCCGTGGTGTCCTCGGCCGGAATGTGGTGGGCGGGCTGGGCCGAGGCCTTCATCGACAACGCCATCCGCGCCCGTGACACCCATGCGCTGGTTGATGCCAATCCGCTCGGCACCGCCGCCGGCTACGGCGTGAACCTGCCGCTGGACCGCGAGCACACCACCGCCGCGCTCGGTTTCGCGCGCATGCAGGTCTCGCCGATCTACGCGCAGCTGTCGCGTGGCAAGTTCGAGCTGGCTGCACTGGAAGCGCTCGGTGGCGCCACGCTGGACCTGCGCCGCATTGCGTGGGACCTGTCGCTGTTCACCAGCGCCGAGTTCGGCTTCGTCGCGCTGCCGGCGCAGTACACCACCGGCAGTTCGATCATGCCCAACAAGCGCAATCCGGATGTGATCGAGCTGATGCGCGCCACCCACGCCAGCGTCGCCGCTGCGCGCACCGAGATCGAGCAGCTGCTGTCGCTGCCTTCGGGTTATCACCGCGACCTGCAATCGTCCAAGGGCGCCATCTTCCATGGCTTCGGCCGCGGCCTGGCCGCGCTGGAGCTGCTGCCGGCATTGCTGGCCAACCTGGAATGGCGCGACGACAGGCTGCGCGCAGCGATCGACTCGGGCATGTATGCCACCGACGTCGCCGTGGAGGCGGCCGTGGCTGGCGTACCGTTCCGCGAGGCCTACAAGGCGGCTGCGGCCGGTGCCGACAGCGCAGGGCAGGGACGCACGCCGGAAGGCAGCCTGGCTGCGCGTGTATCGCCGGGCTCGGCCGCCGACCTGCGCCTGGACGAACTGCGCGCGCGCTGGCAGGCGCTGTCCTGATGGCGGGCACTGTCTACCTGGTTCTGGCGATGCGCCGGCCGGACTTCAACGATGCAGCGGTGCAGCCGCATCGCGATTTCCTCGATGCGTTGCAGGCGCAGGGCAAGCTGCAGCTGACCGGTGGCTTCGCCGATGGCAGCGGTGGCGCCTACGTGCTGTGCAACGTGGACAGCCTGGCGCAGGCGCAGGCCATCGTCGCCACCGATCCGCTGGTGACGATGCAGGCCTCCGACCTGACCGTGCACGAATGGAACACCCGCTGAGAGCCTGACCGATGATCCAGCACGCTGACCATGTCGCCTCGCCGTTCCCCGAACAAGCGCTGCCGCCGTGGCGGCGTGCGGTGCTCAAGGTTGGCAGCAGCCTGCTGGCAGCCGACGGCGGCGGCCTGTCGCCACGCCACGCGCTGGGCCTGGCGCAGTTCGTCTCGGCCAATCTCCTGGCCGGGCGCGAGGTGGTGATCGTGTCTTCCGGCGCGGTCGCTGCCGGGCGCGCAATCCTGCCTCGGGCCGATGAGCCTGGCGCGGCGATGGCGGCGAGGCAGGCCCTGGCCGCGCTCGGCCAGGCACAGCTGATCGGGCTCTGGCAGCGCTTCTTCGAGCGCCCGGTGGCGCAGGTGCTGCTGACCCACGACGACCTGCGCAACCGCCGCCGCTACCTCAATGCACGCGCCACGTTGAGTGAACTGTTGCGCCTGGGCGCATTGCCGGTGGTCAACGAGAACGACACCGTGTCGGTGGATGAGCTCAAGCTCGGCGACAACGACAACCTGGCTGCCACCGTGGCGGCGCTGGTCGACGCCGATGCGCTGTTCATCGCTACCGATATCGATGGCCTCTACAGCGCCGACCCGCGCACCGTGGCCGATGCGCGGCCGTTGCACGACGTGCCGGAGCTGGGTGATGAGGTGCTGGCGATGGCGGGCGGCGCCGGCTCGCGCGCCGGTACCGGCGGCATGCGCACCAAGCTGGAGGCGGCGGCGAAGGCCGGGCGCCTGGGCATCGAAACCTATCTGTTCAATGGCCGCAGCGGTGACGTGGTGCGCGCGCTGGCGCAGGATCGCCTGTTCGGCACCCGCATCCATGCCGCACGCAGCCGCGAGGCCGCCCGCAAGCACTGGCTGCGGCATGCACCGCTGGCCGAGGGCGTGATCGTCATCGATGCCGGTGCGGCACAGGCGATGCGCGAGAAGGGCGCCTCGCTGCTGCCCGGTGGCATTACCGGTGCAGAGGGCGTGTTCCGCCGCGGCGATATGGTACAGGTGTGCTGGAACGCGCCGCAGGGCCGTGTCTGCGTGGCCCGTGGCGTCAGCCAGTATGCTGCCGACGACGTACGCCGGATTGCCGGCCACCATTCGCGCGACATCCAGGCCGTGCTCGGCTACAACTACGGCGGCAGCGTCGTCCATCGCGACGACCTGGTGCTGCCATGACCGGATTGAAGGACACACCGATGAGCGAGATCGAAGCGCAGGCGCGTGCCTGCCGTGATGCGGCGCAGATCGTTGCCGGCCTGGACAGTGCGGCACGACGCACGCTGCTGCTGGCGATGGCGCAGGCACTGGAGGTGAATGCCGGACTGATCCTGGCCGGCAATGCACGTGACCTCGCCGCCGCGCGCGGGAAGGGCGTGGGCAGCGCCATGCTCGATCGTCTGGCACTGGACCCGCCGCGCCTGTTCGCGATGGCCGAAGCCGTGCGCGAAGTGGCCGGATTGCCAGATCCTGTCGGCGAGGTCACCCGCGATGACGTGCGCCCGAACGGCATCCGCGTGCAGAAGGTGCGCGTGCCGCTGGGCGTGATCGCGATGATCTACGAGGCGCGCCCGAACGTGACCGCCGAAGCCGCGGCGCTGTGCCTGAAGGCGGGGAACGGCGTGATCCTGCGTGGTGGTTCCGAGGCAATTCACTCCAACACCGCGATCGCGCAGGCACTCGCCGGTGCGTTGAAGGCCAACGGCGTACCGCCGGCCGCCGTGACCGTGCTGACCGACCTGCGCCGCGAGGCGATGCTGGAACTGCTGCAGCTGCATGAGCTGATCGACCTGGCGATTCCGCGCGGTGGCGAAGGCCTGATCCGTTTCGTTGCCGAGCATGCGCGGGTACCGGTGATCAAGCACTACAAGGGCGTCTGTCATCTGTTCGTGGATGCCAGCGCCGACCTGGGCAAGGCCATCGACCTGCTGGTGGATGGCAAGTGCAGCCGGCCAGCCGCCTGCAATTCGCTGGAGACACTGCTGGTACACCGTGACGTAGCCGATTCGTTCCTGCCGCGCGTGGCGCAGGCGCTCGGCGAGCGCGGCGTGCAGCTGCGCGCCGATGCGCAGGCGCAGCCGCTGCTGCCGGGCAGCACGGCGGCGACCGAGGAGGACTACGCTGCCGAGTTCCTCGACCTGGTGCTGGCCGTGCGCGTGGTGGACGACCTCGATGCGGCCATCGCGCACATCCGCCGCTATACCTCAGATCACACCGAAGTGATCGCGACCGCAGACGCCGGCCATGCCGAGCGTTTCGTTACTGCGCTGCGCTCGGCGGTGGTGATGGTCAATGCCTCATCGCGCTTCTCCGATGGTGGCCAGCTGGGCCTGGGCAGCGAAATCGGCATTTCCACCACGCGCCTGCATGCCTATGGCCCGATGGGTCTGGAAGCGCTCACCGTCGAACGCTTCGTGGTGCGTGGCGAAGGGCAGACGCGCACATAAGTGGAACCACGCCATGCGTGGATGTTCTTCGCGGCAGACCCCGGTGCCGACCAAGGCCGGCACCCACCGGGCTGTCGGGCTACACCACCTCGCGGCGGATGCCGACCGGGCGTGCGTGATCATCCATATGCAGCGTGGCGGCCTTGCAGCCCATCAGGCGTTCGGCCAGGCCGGTGCTGGCACCCAGATCGGCGGCCACTTCGTTGAGGCTGGCCAGTGGCCGCGGCAAGCGACGCTCGCGGCCACGGAAGCGGGCACGGTTGTACTCGGCCCAACCGATCAGCAGCACGCTGGCGCACAACAGCATCAGCGGCAATGCCACCAGCACGTAGGGATCGAACTGGCTTTGCCGTTCGTACAGCTGCTGCCAGGCCAGCTGGCCGCCAACCAACCACGAGAACAGGGTCACCAGGGGCGCCCACAGGTAGAAGTAGAAGCCCCAGAACGCCAGGGTGACGAAGCCCCAGGCGGTGCGCTGGAAGCGCGGCTGGCGGTGTGGCTTGCGGATCATCCGTGAGTCGAAGCGGTTGGACGGGCGTTGCGCGTTCATCGGATCCCCCGGTCAGGGCTGGTCCAGGTGGCGCGCTTGCTGCGACGGCGCAGCAGTGTCTTCGGCAGCGCCACCAGGGTGGTGGAAAGGCTGATCAGCCAGTACGCCATCGGGTACCAGATGACCCAGAAATAGTTGCGTCCAATCTGTGTTTCGTAACGCCGGTCGATGATCAGGCTGCTGGCGAACTGCAGCAGGCAGACCAGCGCCAGGATCACGCCATGCCACTGCGGCAGCAGGCTGGCGATATGCAGCTGCGGCGGCAGCTCGATGAACTTGCCCAGTGCCCACAGCAGCACGATGAACAACATGGTGTAGGCCCAGATCACGCTCAGCACGTACTCCAGCAGCACGCCCCACATGCGCCGCTCTTTCCAGTGCAGCAGCGAGCGCGCGTGACGCAGCATCACCTCCACGCCCCCCTGGGCCCAGCGCAGGCGCTGCCGCCACAGGCCCTTGAGGGTCTCCGGCATCAGGATGAAGCACAGCGCATTGGGTTCGTAGCGGATGTCCCAGTGCGCGCGCTGCAGGCGCCAGCTGATGTCGATGTCCTCGGTCACCATGTCATCCGACCACCAGCCCACCTGGTGCAGGGCGGTACGGCGGAAGCCGGCGATCACCCCGGAGATGGTGAAGATGCGCCCGTATACGCGCTGCGCGCGCTTGATCATGCCGATGATCGAGGAAAACTCGGCCACCTGCAGGCGTCCGAGCAGGGTGGAGCGGTTGCGGATGCGCGGGTTGCCGGTGACCGCACCGACCCGGTTGCCGCTGACCAGGTGCCAGACCATCCAGTGCAGCGCATGTTCCTCCAGCATTGCATCGCCGTCGATGCACACCAGGTACTCCGAGCGAGCGGCCAGTGCACCCATGCGCAGCGCATTGGCCTTGCCCAGGTTACGGTCCAGGTGCAATACGCGCAGCCGCGGGTGCCTTGCCGCCAGCACATCCAGCCGCGCGCCGGTGTCATCGCTGCTGCCATCATCGATGGCGATCACTTCGTAGTCGGCGGGGTAACGCTGGGCCAGCGCCGCAGTGAGCGTGTCATCCAGGTTCTCTGCCTCGTTGTGGCAAGGCACCAGCAGGCTCGCGAAGGGGGGATCGACCATCAATGGAGGATCGTTGCGTGGCCGCGAGTGGCGTTCGCGCCGGTAGTAGTAGTAGAGGCCGCCGGACATCCAGAAGAACGCCATCACCATCGGGTAGTAGAAGGCGAACTGGAACAGGACCTGCAGCAGCGGATGCATGTCCATGTCACTTCTCCGGGTACGGGAAGGTGCCGGCGGACATCGCCGCGCGGGCATCGCGGGTGGAGGGCTGGTCGGCGATGAAATCGTCCGGGTACCAGGCGAAGTGGTGCGCGCCCTGTGCCTGCAACTGGCGGATCTGTGCGCGCAGGCGCTCGGCGGGAATCGGTTGCCCGTTGCGCCAATCGGCGGTCTGCAGCTCGAACAGGGTGTGCTGCAGCTGCGGGTCGTGTGCGCGTACTGCGGCCAGCAGCTGGTCCAGCCAGCGCTCGGGGTGCTGGCTGCCTTCCATCCACGGCATCGCCATCAGCGCGGTCTGGTCATAGGCCTTGTTGAACAGGTCCAGGCGCTGCGCGAACCAGGCCTCGCTCTGCGGGCGGAGCACCGGCTCAGCGTACAGGTTGCGCACGGTGGCCAGTTTCGGGCGCCAGCGTTGCGCGCTGTCGCGCAGCGCCAGGGTGAAGCTGATCAGCGCCTGCGTGCGCGCGCTGCCATCGCCGCCGGCTGCCAGTGCCGGCAGCTCGGTGTCGCGAAGGTAGCCGTCGTCATGGAACAGCAGGCCTTCAAAGTAGGAATTGACCGCCAGGTCCTCGTAGATGTCGAGCATGATCTGGCGGGCCTTCGGGTTGGTGAAGTCCAACCGGTACATGCCATCGGGATCGCCGTTGCGGATCGCCAGCGCCTTGCGCTGCACCGGGTCGGGCAGCTCAAAGCCAAGCACCGGCAGCCATGCGTAGACCTTCACGCCGGCGCGGGATTTCAGCTGCCAGGCAACGCGGCTGAACAGGTCCGCACGCATCGGCATGTGCCGGTTGGGGAAGTACAGCGCATCGGCAGTGTTGTTGCCGTCCGGATCGGCGAACGCCTGCAGGTAGACGTGCGTCGGCGCGATGCGCTTGATCCGTTCGACCAGCGCATCGAGGTTGCGTGCCTGCTGCGTCGGGTCAGCGTCGTAGACATCATCCAGGTCGATCTGCAGGGCACGGATGCCATCGAGCGCGACATCGCGGCGCAGCTCGTAGGCCAGCCCTTCCACGGTCGGATTGTCGCTGACCAGGAAGCGCGCCAGGCCATGCAGGTCGCTGGCCACCCGCGTGCTGCGGCCCTCCAGATCGAAGGACACCGGCATGCCCAGCTGTTCGGCGATGTCGTTGCTCAACTGGTTGTAGGCGGCGTATGGCCAGACGATGGCGCGCGGGCGCACGCCCAGGTGCTGCTCGATGCGCTGCACGCTGCGCGAGAGATCGGCGCGCAGGCGCTGCTCATACTGCGTTTCAGTCTCGTACCTGTGCGTGGCCGGGCTGTAGATGCGGGTGACCACGGCGGGCGTTGAATTGCCCTGTGGATTGGCGAGCACGCCGTGGTGCAGGTCGTCGGTGTGGCTGGCCACCTCGATCAGGCCGCTGTCGTGCATCTGCTTCAGCTGCGCCCAGGTGACGAAGTCATCGCGGCCGAACGGACGGTAGCCGTAGTCGATGGTGCGGCCCGGAGCCATGTCCACGTAGTCGGTGATCACCGCCACCAGCGCCGGGTAGCGGTAGGCCTGCAGCAATGGGAAGGCCTTGTCGTAGACGCTGCGCAGGCCGTCATCGAAGGTCAGCAGCACAGGCTTGGGCGGCAGCGTGGCCCGGCCCTGCGAGGCATCGATCACCTGCGACAGCGAGACCGGGTGATAGCCATGCGCGCCCAGCCAGTCCAGGTGTGCGGCAAAGTTCTGCGTGCTCACCGCATAGGTATCGGCATCGCCCTTGGCCGCGACCTGGTCGCGGATGTCGTGGTAGCTGAGGATCAGCAGGCCATTGTCGATCGCATCGAGATGCGCGGCCTGCTGCGCCAAGGCCGGTGGCGTGATGGCCAGCAGCAGGAGCACGATCAGTCGCAGGAAGCAGGCCATGTCAGTCTCCCCAGCGCAGTGCGGCTTCGAAGCCGATATGACGCTCGCGGTGGCCGTCGTAGACCGGCCGCGACCAGCGCACGCCGTACTCGAACACGCGGCCCGGGCCCAGCTGCCATTCGTGCATGTACGACACCGACGGCACCAGCGCACTGCCGAAGCCGTCCTGCCAGTAGTCGCCCAGCGAGACCGTCAGCCGGTGGCGGAAGTGGCGTTCGTAGTGCCGCCACAGCTGCTGGTCGATGCGCAGCCCGATCTCGACCATGCGGTCGCGCTTCGGGTTGAAGTAGGGCGCATCGTCGCGGCTGCCACGACTGGTGTAGGCACTGGCGAGGCCATCGATCAGCCAGCGCGGGCGGGTCAGCAGGCGCTGTTCAAGGCGGGTGCTGAACAGTTCGCGGTGGTTGCCATCGTCATAGCGGAAGCGGCTGGCGCCGAACGTCCAGTGGGTGAGCTCGCTGCGCCGGTAGTCCACCTGTGCGCTCACGCTGTCGGCGGTGATGCCGGCCGCGCGCGCCTGCATCGAGGCTTCTGGATCATTGCGCGCGGCCACCAGGCCGGCGTGCCAGTAATCGTTGAACTGCCAGCCGACGGCGGCCCGCAGGCCGGTATCGCCGATGTGGTCGTTGGCGCGCAGGACGGCCGCTTCCGCATCCAGCTGCCCGAAGCGGTAGCGCACGCCCGCACCCAGCCACAGGGGATCGATGCGCTGGTCCTGGAAATCGGTCGAGCGCCGGTCGGCCAGGGCGAACAACCGCCAGCGGTCATCAAGGATCGGTGTCTCCACTTCCACACCGTAGTGGCGATCGTTGTTGCCCAGTGGCGAGGTGCCACCGCCACCGGAGCTGCGGCCGATGTCGGTCCATGCCTTCAGCTGCCAGCCGCGATGCGCACGCCAGGCCTGGTCCATGCGTTCGACAGCCGGTTGGGTGGGATAGCGTGCGACCAGGTCATCGTGCAGCGGCCGCGCCAGGTCGTCGCGCTGCAGGGCGACGTAGGCCTCTTCCATGCCCAGCCGCGGTTCGATGTCACGCGGGTCCAGCGCGTGTGCCATCTGCTGTCGCTGCAGTGCCCTGCGTGGCCAGCCGCGCATCATGTAGACGCTGCCCAGCGCACTCTGCAGGCCTCCGTTGCCGGGTGCGATGTCCACCATCGACTCCAGATCGTGCTGCGCAGTGACCAGGTCGCCGCTGTAAGCGCGCACCATTGCCAGGTTGAGATCGGCCTCGTAGCGTGACCAGTTCGCGTACGGTGATTTGCCATTGCTCCAGCGCCACGCCGGCTCCTTGTCGCGCCATGCCTGCAGCAGGTCGATCGCCTTTTCCTGCTGCTCGCTTTCCAGGTAGGCGTAGGCCAGTTCCGAATGCGAGGCGTCGCGCGCCGGATCGCCAGCGACGGCCGCCTGCAGTACCGGAATGGCTTCTTCCGGGTGCAGGGTGCCCATCAACGAATCGCCCACGGCAGGCAGCACGTAGTCGGGCAGGGTGTGGCCTTCGGCCTGCAGGGCTCGTGCCTCCTCACGCACCTGTACATGGCGGCCCAGCCGGTTGAGCAGGATCAGCCGGTCCATGCGGATGCGCAGTGGGGCCTGCGAGGGTGGGGTGCCTTCGCCGCCGACGTAGCGCTGCATGCGCGCCAGGGTCGACTCGGCTTCTTCCAGGCGGCTGTCCTCGCTGCTGCTGTAGGCCAGGCTCCAGACCACGAGTTTGGCCAGGTAGTCGCCTTCCATGCGCTGCTTCTGGGCGTCGTCGAACAGCTGCGGCCGCTGCTGGTACAGCTCCCAGGCGCGCCAGGCATTGCCGATGTCGCCCAGGGTCAGCACGCGCAGCTTGAACAGCAGATCGTCGTTGGGCTGCTGCTGGCTGGCGCGCTCGATTGCGCCGAGCGCATCCAGCCAGCGGGCCTGGTCGCGGTAGCGGCCGATCTCGGCCAGGGCCGCGTCGCGGTCGGTCGGAGCCGCGCCGCTGGCCCAGGCCAGAGCGGTGCATGCGAGGCCGACGCAGAGCGCCAGCCGGCGGTGGACGACCATTGGGGACCCCCTTGGCTTCCGAACCAGACAACCTGTGAAAATGTGACGCAAATCACATGCCAGTATTTGGCGTGGCCGTGGCCCGCGTCACTCCCTTCGTGCGTTCCCGCCCATTGAAGACGGATACAACCCGGACAGCGACCTGCAATGTCTTGTCTGAAACGAGAGTCCCCCGCACACCGAGTGGTGGCCTGGGCGGCGCTGCCGCCCCCATGCCCGATGCCGGCACGCGGCAAGGAAGGGCATTCATGGGCACTATCCGCCCGGAATTGTCAGTTCGGCGTCAAGATTGCCCGGTGTCTGACGAGCGGTAGGCGGGGCCGTCTGGCGGCCCCGGCCGGGCTACCAGAGATCTTCCAGCTTGCGGGGCTTGCAGGCGACCCACGAGGCGCACAGCATCAAGGTGGCGCAGCCGAACAGGAAGCTGAACGGGAGCGTCCAGCCATTGCTGACGGTATGCAGCCAGCCGACCAGGAACGGGCCCAGGCAGCTGAAGCTGTAGCCCACGCCCTGCATGAAGCCCGACAGCGCGGCCGAGCCGGCCGGGGTGCGGGTGCGCAGGTTGATCAGGGTCAGCGCCAGCGGGAAGGTGGACGGGCCGACGCCGAGCAGGCAGGCCCACAGCAGGGGCGCCTTCATCGGCGCCAGCAGCAGCCCGGTGAAGGCGATCACGAACGAGAAGAAGCCGATCAGCACCAGCGGGAACGGGTTCTGCATGCGTACCGCCATCGACGGAATGACCAGTGACGGCAGCAGGCCCAGTGCCGAGAACACGGCCACCATCACGCCGCCGAACGCGGGCGTGCCACCGGCCTCGACCACGATGCGCGGCAGCCAGGTGAACATCGAATAGGTCATCAGCGAGGTCATGCCGAACATCAGCGTCATGCTCCAGCCCAGCGACGTACGCCAGACCTTGCCGTGCGGCTGCGCGGTGGGATCGGCGGCGTCGGCCAGCGGCTTCGGTGCGCGCCTGGCCAGCAGCAGCCACGGCAGCGCGGCGGCCAGTGCAAGCAGCGCCCACATGCCCAGCGACACGCGCCAGCCTGCAGCGTTGGCCACCGGTACTGCCAGTAGCGCCGGCAGCATCGTGCCCAGCTGCAGCACGCTGATGTAGAGCGTGCTCATGGTGCCGACCTTGTTGGCGAAGTAACGCTTCACCAGCGGCGGCACCACCACGTTGCCGATGCCCATGCCGGCCAGCGCGATTACCGAGCCCAGCAGCAGCGTGCCGACGTTGCCGGCGCTGGAGCGCAGCAGCAGGCCGGCCATCGCCATCAGCATCGCCAGCAGTGTGGTGCGTTCCAGGCCCAGGCGCCGCGCCAGTGCCGGCGTGGCCACGCCGAACAGCGCGAACGAGGCGGTCGGCAGCATGCCCAGCACGCCGGTCATGGTGGTACCGAAGCCGAACTGCTGGCCGAGCACGTCCAGCAGCGGGGTGATCGAGGTGACCGCAGTGCGCAGGTTGACTGCTGCCAGCAGGATCGCGGCAAACGCGAGGACGCGACCGTGCAGCAGCGACGGCGAATCGGAAGTGGAGGAACTCATCGGTGGTCCTTGCAGGTGTCGCACGCCGCGGCAATGGCATGCAGCGCCGGCATCGGTCTACGCCGAAGCGGCAGGTGGGGGTGGGGGCTGCAGGTGGGCCGGCAGCGCGGCCATTGTACGTGTGCGCTCCGGCAAGGTCCCGTCATGCGGGCGGCCTGGCGCGGGGTACAAAAAAACCCGGAGGACAGTGATGTCTTCCAGGCTTCTTGGTGACCACCGAAGTGGTCGGGGAGACAGGATTCGAACCTGCGACCTCTACGTCCCGAACGTAGCGCTCTACCAGACTGAGCTACACCCCGAAGGGAGCCGCCTATTCTAGCGATTCACCCCGATGGCGGCAAGGGGTGAATGCTGTTTTCTTCACACCGCCGAAGCAGTGCCACCTCAGGGAACAAAAAAGCCTGGATGACTTCACCAGGCTTCAATGCGACCACGTGAGTGGTCGGGGAGACAGGATTCGAACCTGCGACCTCTACGTCCCGAACGTAGCGCTCTACCAGACTGAGCTACACCCCGAAGGAGCCGCCTAAGATACCGTGTGAAGGCCAGGGCGGCAAGGTTTTTTTACAGCTCAGCGACGATTTTCGTTCTCGATGCGGTTCTGCTCGCGGGCTTCGAACCACATGCCGTTGAGGATGGCCACCGTCGAGGCGAGGCCGGCACCGAGAATCCAGGCGAAGTACCACATGGTCAATCTCCTTTGTTCAAGGGTGTGCCGACCGTCGGCCGGCACACCGGCAATCAGTAGGCGTTCGGGTTGTTGCCCATCTCTTCGGTGGTGGTCTTGCCCTTCAGCACGCGGTACACCCAGGTGGTGTAGGCGAGGATGATCGGCAGGAACACCGCCGTGGCCAGCAGCATGATCCACAGGGTCAGGTGGCTGGACGAGGCATCCCACACGGTCAGGCTGGAGGTGGGCTGGCTCGAGGACGGCAGCAGGAACGGGAAGATGGCGAAGCCGACGGTCAGGATGATGCCGGCGATGGCCGCACCGGAGGCGATGAAGGCCAAGCCACCACGACGGGCACGCAGCAGCACCGCACTGGCCAGCAGGCCCGCCAGGCCGAGCAGCGGGGCCAGGATCGTGGCCGGCATCGCGCTGTAGTTGCGCATCCAGCCACCGGCGGCGCCGAGTTCGGCGGTCTTCAGCAGCGGATTGGTGGCGCCATCGGTAACCACCTGCGAGGTGATCTGGTAACCCGGCAGGCCGAAGGCCACCCAGGCGCCACCCACTGCGAACAGCACGAAGGCGATGATTGCCGCGATGCTGCCGAAGCGGGCTGCACGTTCGGCCACCGGGCCGTCGGTCTTGATCACCAGCATGGCCGCACCGTGGGCGACCAGCATCGACACGCTGAGCAGGCCGGCCAGCAGCGCGAAGGGCATCAGCAGGCCGAAGAACGAGCCGGTGTAGAAGATGCGCATGCTGTCATCGAAATGGAACGGAACGCCCAACAGCACGTTGCCCACGGCCACGCCCATGATCAGTGCGGGAATGAAGCCACCGATGAACAGCGCCCAGTCCCAGGTGTTGCGCCAGCGTTCGCTGGGCATCTTGCTGCGGAACTTGAAGCCGACCGGACGCAGGATCAGGGCGAACAGGATCACGAACATCGCCAGGTAGAAGCCAGAGAAGCTGACCGCGTACAGCGGCGGCCAGGCGGCGAAGATCGCGCCGCCACCCAGGATCAGCCACACCTGGTTGCCTTCCCAGACCGGGCCGATGGTGTTGATCACCCGGCGGCGTTCGGCGTCAGTGCGGGCGACGAAGGGCAGCAGGGTGCCCACGCCCAGGTCGAAACCATCCATCACGGCGAAACCGATCAGCAGGATGCCGAGCAGCAGCCACCAGATCACGCGCAGCGTGGTGTAGTCCAGAAGAATGAAGTCCATCTTGGTTCTCCTGCCTCAGGCCTGGCCGGCGACCGGCGCCGAGGCATTGTGGGAAGCATGCGGCTGGGGCGACTGCAGCGAAGGCAGCAGTTCGTCCGGACCCTTGCGGATCGCCTTGAGCATCAGCTTGATCTCGACCACGATCAGCGCGGTGTAGATCGCGGTGAAGCCGGCCAGGGTCAGCACGATTTCATGCAGGGCCAGGCCCGATGCCGCATAGAAGGTCGGCAGCACGCCATCGACCGCCCACGGCTGGCGACCATACTCGGCCACGAACCAGCCGCACTCGATCGCGATCCACGGTGCCGGCAGCGTCCACAGGGCCAGCTTGAGGAACCAGCGCTTGTCCTGGAAGTTGTTGCGGCACGAGTAGTAGAAGGCCAGCGCGAAGAAGGCGATCAGGTAGAAGCCCAGGCCGGCCATCACGCGGAAGGTCCAGAACAGCGGCATCACGCGCGGCACCGTGTCCATCGCCGCCTGCGAGATTTCCTGCGGGGTGGCGTTGAGGATGTCATCGCGATAGCGCTTGAGCAGCAGGCCGTGGCCCAGGTCCTGCCAGTGGCGGTCGAACATCTCGCGTGCTTCCACGTCGTTCTTGTTCGCACGCAGGCGTTCCAGCGCGCCGTAGGCGAGCTGGCCGCCGCGCACGCGGTGTTCGGCGCGCTCGACCAGTTCCAGGATGCCTGGAATCGGCTGGTTCAACGAGCGGGTGGCGATCAGGCCCATCAGGTAGGGGATCTTCACCGCATAGTCGTTCTGGTGGGTGTCCTGGTTCGGGATGCCGAAGGCGGTGAAGTCGGCCGGCGCACGCTCGGTCTCCCACATCGCTTCGATCGCGGCCAGCTTCATCTTCTGGTGTTCACTGGCGGCGTAACCGCTCTCGTCACCCAGCACCACCACCGACAGCGATGACAGCAGGCCGAACGCTGCGGCCACCGCGAACGAACGACGGGCCAGGTCCTTGTGCTTGTTGCGCAGCAGGAACAGGGCACTGATCGCCATCACGAATACCGCACCGGTCACGTAGCCGGCGCTGACGGTGTGCACGAACTTGGCCTGCGCCACCGGGTTGAACACCACCGCCATGAAGTCGACCACTTCCATGCGCATGGTTTCCGGGTTGAACACCGCACCGGTCGGGTTCTGCATCCAGCCATTGGCCACCAGGATCCAGATCGCCGACAGGTTGGTGCCCAACGCCATCAGCCAGGTCACCATCAGGTGCTTGACCTTGCTCAGGCGATTCCAGCCGAAGAAGAACAGGCCGACGAAGGTGGCTTCCAGGAAGAAGGCCATCAGGCCTTCGATCGCCAGCGGCGCACCGAAGATGTCACCCACGTAGTGGCTGTAGTAGGACCAGTTCATGCCGAACTGGAACTCCATGACAATGCCAGTGGCGACGCCCATGGCGAAGTTGATGCCGAACAGAACGCCCCAGAACAGGGTCATCCTGCGCCAGAACTCCTTGCCGGTCATCACGTACACGCTCTCCATGATGGCCACCATGAAGGACAGGCCGAGGGTGAGCGGTACGAATAGGAAGTGATACATCGCGGTCAGCGCGAATTGCAGCCGCGACAGTTCTACGACTGTCTGATCAATCATGGCCTGGCTACCTCGTGGGATAGTGCCGTTGCAGGTGGCGGGAAGGGTGGTCTACGACGTGAATGATGTGACCGACTACTTCAAACAGCCTTGATCCAGATCAATGTATGAACAGATGCCCCGGTTGATCGTATGCCAACCTGATGAAGACTGCGACCGCTGGCCGCAGAGGTCGGCCATTGCCTGCGCCTACAATGCCGTGTCTCCCCCGTTGCCCGTGAAGACCCCTTGAGCGCCGCCGAAACCACCCCCGACGCCCTGTCCCCGGAGGCCGAAACTGCCCGCCAGCGTCGTGTCCGCGCGGCGTGGCTGGCCGATCTGGCCCATTCCGCCCGAGGCCGCCAGCAGCTGGCGGCACTGTGCATCAGCCTGTCCGGTGCCCTGTTGATCGGCCAGGCGGCCGCCATCGCCTGGCTGGTGCAGCAGGTGCTGGTGGAGCGCGCGCCGCTGGCCTCGGGGTTGCCGGTGCTGGGCGGTCTGGCGGCGATCCTGGTGGCGCGCACGCTGCTGGGCAGCGCCACCCAGGCCGCCGCCGGTGATGTGGCCGATGCCGCGCGGTTGGCCCTGCGTGAACGCGTGTTCGGACGCCTGCTTGGCCATGGGCCGCTGTGGCTGCGCCAGCGCCGCACCGGCGAACTGGGCGAACTGATGCTGCATCACGCTGATGCGATAGAGAGCTATTACAGCGGTTTCCTGCCGGTACGCACCGAAGTGGTGGTGGTGCCGCTGCTGATCCTGGCCGCCGTAGCCTGGGTCGACTGGGTGGTGGCGCTGATCCTGCTGTTCACTGCACCGTTGGTACCGTTCTTCATGATGCTGGTGGGCTGGGGGGCCGAAGCGGCCGGCCGCGCGCAGCTGGGTGAGCTGGCGCGGATGAGCGGCCATTTCGCCGACCGCATCAAGGGCCTGGGCCTGCTGCGCCTGTATGGCCGCGGCGAGGCTGAGCTGGAGGGGATCGAGGCGGCTGCCGAAGGCGTGCGCGTGCGTACCCTGAAGGTTCTGCGCATCGCTTTCCTCTCGTCCACGGTGCTGGAGTTCTTCGCCTCGGTCAGCGTGGCGATGGTCGCCCTGTACCTCGGGCTGAGCTATCTGGGCATGATGTCGTTGCATGCAACGGTACCGACGCTGGGGGCGGGCCTGTTCTGCCTGCTGCTGGCGCCGGAATTCTATGCGCCGCTGCGACGGCTGGCCGCCCACTACCACGACCGTGCCAATGCGCTGGCTGCCGCTGCCGAGGTGGAGCGCCTGCTGCAGTCGCTGCCCGATGAGCAGGGCCTGATCGAGAACGAAGCTGCGCCGCTGGCGGTGGAGCCGGCCGAGGCCGCGCTGCCGCCGCTGCGGGCACAGGGTCTGGTGCTGCGTCCGCTGGGCGCGCCGCACGATGTGCTGCAGGATCTGGACGTGCTGCTGGAACCGGGCCAGCGCCTGGCCCTGGTCGGTCCCAGCGGGTCCGGCAAGAGTACGTTGCTGGAGGCGCTGGCCGGTTGGCTGCCGCCGCGGGCCGGCAAGCTGCAGGTGCGTCCCGGCGTGCAGGTAGCCTATGCCAGCCAGCGTCCGTACCTGTTCCACGGCAGCATCGCCGACAACCTGCGCCTGGCCGATCCCGGCGCCAGCGATGCGCGCCTGCGCGCGGTGGCCGAGGCTTCGCAGGTACTGCAGTTTGCGCAGCGCCTGCCGCAGGGGCTGGATACGGTGATCGGCGAACGTGGCTTCGGCCTGTCCGGTGGTGAGGCGCGTCGCATCGGCCTGGCCCGCCTTCTGCTGCGTGATCCGCAGGTGCTGCTGCTGGACGAACCCACCGCGTTCCTGGATGCCGATACCGAAGCGGCATTGCTGCGCAGCCTGGCCGCATATGCACGTGGCCGCAGCGTGGTGGTCGCCACCCACAGCCCGGCGGTGATCGCCTGGGCCGATCGTTGCCTGCTGTTGCCGGAAGGCCGCCTGGTGGAACCGGCACAGGCGGTGCGCGCATGAGCCGTTCGCCTGATTCGCTGCGCGCGGTGTTCCTGCGTCATCGTCCACGCCTGTTGCTGACGATCCTGTTGTTGTGGACCACGATGCTGGCCGGCACTGCATTGCTGGGCCTGTCCGGTGGTTTCCTCACTGCGGCCGCGCTGGCCGGTGCCGCAGGCCTGGGGCAGGGATTCAATTTCTTCTCGCCGTCTGCGGGTATCCGTGGCTTGACCATGGCGCGCATCGTGTCGCGCTACTTCGAAAAGCTGGTGGGCCACGATGCCACCCTGCGCATCGCCCGCGATCTGCGCGTCTGGTTCTTCCGCCGCGCGCTGCCACTGGCGCCGGCACGGCTGGGGGCTACGCGTACCGGCGAGTTGCTGGCGCGACTGCTGGGCGACATCGGCGAAGTGGATGGCCTGCTGGTACGGGCGATCGGGCCGCTGGTGGCGCTGGGTGCGCTGTCGGTGGTGGCGGTTGCATCGGCGGCGCTGATCCTGCCGTCGGCGGCAGTGCTGCTGGCGGTGCTGGCGCTGCTGATCGCCTTCGGTGTGCCGTGGCTGGGCGTGCGTGGCCACGATGATGAAGAAGCCGACCGCGCCGCGCATCGCGCCGCATTGCGCACCGCGGCCTTTGAAGGGTTGGAAGGGGCGGGAGATCTGGCCGCGTTGCATGCCGATGCCGCGTGGCAGCTGAAGGTACGCGTGGCAGCCAAGCAGCTGGTCTCGCGCGACCGCCGCCGTCGCTGGCGCCTGATCGCGGCCTCGACCCTGCACGGCCTGGTGGCCGGGCTGGGCCTGGTGGCGATGCTGGCGTTGGCCCTGCACGCCGCCGAACGGCAGCGCATCGCGCCGGAGATGGCGGCAGGCCTCGTGTTCCTGACCGTGGCGTTGATTGAACTGTGGGCCGGCATGGGCCTGGCCTGGCAGTCGCTGCAGTCCGGGCGCATTGCCGCAGATCGCCTGCAGGCGATCGTCGAGCAACCGCCGACGGTGGACGATCCGCAAGTGCCACAGCCGGTGCCGCAAGCCGCGCGCGTGCATTGGGACGATGTGCATTTCCAGTGGCCGGGCGCGGCGCGGCCGGTGCTGTCCGGTCTCCAGCTGACCCTGGCGCCAGGCGAACGCATTGCCATCCGCGGCGACAGCGGCAGTGGCAAGACCACGCTGTCCAGCCTGCTGCTGCGGCTGTGGGATCCGCAGCAGGGGCGAATCACCTATGGTGGCCGCGATCTGCGCGACGTCGCCCAGGCTGAGTGGCATCAGCAACTGGCGTGGCTGCCACAGAACGCACCGGTGTTTGCCGGCAGCGTGGCAGAAAACCTGCGGTTGGGCGATCCCGATGCCAGCGACGCCGCCTTGTGGGCGGTCCTCCGTCGCGTGCGCCTGGGCGACTGGGCCGAGCGCAACGGTGGCCTGCAGGCCTGGGTGGGCGAGAACGGCGCGACGATGTCGGCCGGCCAGGCGCGACGGCTGGCGCTGGCGCGGGCGCTGCTGCGCAACGCGCCGATCCTGCTGCTGGACGAACCAACCGAAGGGTTGGACGTGGATACCGCACGTGCGCTGCTGCACGATCTCTCCGGGTTGCTGGACGGGCGCAGCCTGTTGATGATCACCCACGACGACCTGCCCGAAGGCGTGGTCGATGCGCAGTACCGGTTGCGTGATGGGGTGTTGATCCGCGAACTCTGATCGAGGCATGTCCACGCGTGGCGTGGATCTACTGTAGAGCAGAGGCAGCCGAGCATGGGCTTGGCTCTACAGGTTGGCTATCGCGAGAACTCGCGCAGCAGTACCGCGATCGAGGCCACGTTGGCCAGCACGCACAGCCAGAACACCCATTGGAACGCGGCCTTGCGGTGCTTGTGGCGGAACATCGCCTGGCCCAGCAGCGCGCCGGGCCAACCACCGGCAAAGGCCAGCAGCTGCAGGGTGCGCTCGGGAATCCGCCACTGCTTTCGCTGCGCCGCGCGCTTGTCATGGCCATAGAGGCCGAACGACACTGCGCTGGCCAGCACGCACCAGCCGCCCAGCCACAGCGGCAGCACGCCGCTGATCATCAGCGCGATCAACGCGCCGAAGGCAGCCAGCGCGAGATTACGCCGCCACGCCACTTACAGCGCGTCGAGGAAGCCGCGCACGGCCGGGCCGAAACGCTCGAAATCGACGAGGAAGGCGTCGTGGCCCTGCGGCGATTCCAGGCCGATGAAGTGCGCATCGGCACCGCCGGCGCGCAGGCCATCGGCAACCTGTTGCTGCTGCTGCACGGGGAACAGGATATCGGTGTTGGCGCCGATCGCCAGCGCCTTCTCCACGCGGATCTTCGCGAGCCCGGCCAGCACGTCGCCGTCGGCATACTCGGCCAGGTCGAACCAGTCCATCGAGCGGCTCAGGTACAGGTAGCAGTTGGGATCGAAGAAACGCACGAAGCGCCGTGCGTGGCCTTCCAGATAGCTTTCCACCTGGAATTCCAGGCCGAACGGATCGTCGTCGGTCTGGTCCGAATCCAGCCGCACGCGGCCGAAGCGGCCATCCCACTCCAGCGCGGAGCGGTAGGTGATCACGCCCAGTTTGCGCGCCATGCGCATGCCGGACTCGGGGTACTCGGCATCGTCGTAGTGGCCGCCATTCCAGCGCGGGTCAAGGCGGATCGCCTCGCGCTGCAGCGAGCGGATCGCGATCGAGAACGGCAACGCCTGCGCGCTGCCGGAAATGTTGACGTGGCTGCGCGCGATGCCCGGATGCAGCATCAGGATGGCAAGGGCCGTCATGCCGCCCATCGAATTGCCGACCACGCAGGCCAGCCGCTCGATACCTAGTGCACGCACGACGTCGACGGCGGCGCGGGCACCGTCTTCGATCGACAGCTCGGGGAAGTCCAGGCGGTAGGGCTGACCGTTGGCCGGGTTGAGCGAAGCGGGGCCGGTCGAGCCCTTGCAGCTGCCCAGCGAGTTCACGCAGACCACGAACCAGCGGTCGGTATCGATGGGCTTGCCGGGGCCAACCATCGCTTCCCACCAGCCCGGTGCCGGGTTGGCCTCGTTGGCCGCTGCATGCGCGTCTGGGGACAGGCCGGTCACGATCAGGATCGCATTGCTGGCATCGGCCGCCAGCGTTCCCCAGGTCTCGTAGGCCACGCGCGCGCCGTGCAGGGCGCCACCGCGCTTGAACGGGAACGGCGAAGGCAGGGCGTGGAAGCGGGTGCCGGGCGGGATGAATTCGGTCATGCACGCATTCTAGCGGGGCGGCATGTGGAGCTGGCGACACGCTGGTTTCCAGCAGCGGGTGGATGCGGACCGGACCGTCGTATCCACGCATGGCGTGGATCTGCTGTAGAGCCGAGCCGATGCTCGGCTGGCGGGCGCCGGCAACCCAATCGCAGCCGAGCATGGGCTCGGCTCTACAAGTCAGGGAAACCGCAGTTCCACCACGCCTTCATGCGGCAGGCTTACCTTCACCGGAACGCTCTGCAGGTCGTCCTCGCTGCGATTGGCACTGCCGGTGCGCGAGATGCGTGCCAGCACTTCCACTTCGCGATGGGCCGACAGCGGTGCGGTTGGCATCGGACTGTCACCGTCGCCCAGCCCGACCGTGTCCGGGAATCCGCTCAGCGGCAGCTTGCGAGCGGCCACCGGCATCGGCGGGCCACCGACGGCACGGGCCAGCACGAACACCTGGGTGCTGGCGGGCCACTCGGCGTTGTTCAGTGCCGGCAGCTGCACGCGCACCTGCAGCTGCGCCGGTGGCGCCGCGGCGCCAGCATCGGGCGCCTGGCCGGCGGCCTCGCGGGCAATGGCGATCTGCGCCTGCAGCGCCTGCGCGGCGCCGGGCTCAAGCCGTGGCAGCAGGCCGCTCCACACATCCGCGGCCTCGGCATTCCTTCCGCGCTGGCGCAGGGCGATGCCCAGCAGCCAGCTGGCGCGCTCGGCGTCAGGGGCCTGTGTACGTGCCTGCTGCAACCAGGCCATCGCGGTGTCATCGAACTGCTTGCCGGCATCAGCCTGCGCGCGCGCCTGCGCGGCTTCCACCAGCACGCCAGGATCATCCGGTGCCAATTCGGCGGCCTTCGCGAAGGCGTCTGCCGCAGCTGAGGCATTGCCCAGTTCGGCCTGCGAACGCCCGAGCAATGCCCAGCCATCGGCACGCTGAGGGTCGCGCTTCAGTGCATCCTGCAGGGCCTGCACGCCATCGCGCAGGGTGGCTACCGACGGCGTCGGCTGTACCTGTGCTGCACGCGGATCACCGACCAGCAGGTACAGGCAGGCACCGGCCACGCCCAGTGCGAACACGCCGACCACGAAACCGCGACGACCGTGGTGGCGCAACGGCGACAGCACCAGCGCTGCCATCAGCGCAGCAACCAGGCCGGCCAGCACCGGCAGCCAATGGTTCACCATTCGTCTCCTTCATCGGCCTTGCCGGCCGGCGCCGCGCCGACGGTGCGTCCCCGCCGGCGGACGATGCCCAGCACCACCAGTGCACCGGCGCCGAGCACCAGCAGGGGGCCACCCCACAGCAGCCAGGTACCCGGCTGCAACGGTGGTTGATAGAGCACGAACTCACCGTAGCGGGCGACCAGGAACTGCTTGATCTGCGCGTCGTCGTGGCCCTGCTGCATCAGCTGCAGCACCTCGCGGCGCAGGTCCTGGGCGATCTGCGCGTTCGAATCGGCCAGCGACTGGTTCTGGCACTGCACGCAGCGCAGCTGCGCGGCCAGGTCATGGAAGCGGCGTTCCTCGGCATCATCGCGGAACTGCAGCGGCTGCGGATCGTGCAGCGGCTGCTGGGCCAGCGCCGCCAGCGGCAGCATCAGAATCAGAAGCAGCAACGCCAGCAGCCAGCGCATGGGTTCAGGGCGCCGTTTGCAGGGTGTTGCCGGCACTGCCCTGGGCCTTCTCGATCTTCTCCAGTGCCGGGATCAGCTTCTCGTCGACCACGCGCTGGGTCATCGCGCCACTGTACTTCCAGCGCACGATGCCACTGCCATCGACCAGGAACGTCTCCGGTGCGGCGGTCACGCCCCAGTCGATCGCGGTGCGGCCCTCGACGTCACTGAGCACCACCATGAACGGGTTGCCCAGCTGTTCCAGCCAGTGCAGCGCGTCGGTCGGATCATCCTTCCAGTTGTAGCCGATCACGCGCACGCGCTTGCTCTCGGCAAAGCGGGTCAACACCGGGTGTTCCTCACGGCAGGCCGCGCACCAGCTGCCCCAGACGTTCAGCAGATAGGGCGCGCCGCGCAGCTCGTCGCTGTGTACGATCATTTCCGGGTCATGCAGCACTGGCAGCGCGAACGCCGGCGCCGGCTTGTCGATCAGTGCCGACGGCAGTACGTCGCGCTGCGGGTCGCCCGATTTCATCACCCCATAGATCATCAGCCCGAGCAGGCCGAAGAAGAACAGCACGCCGATCACGATGGCTACCGGCGGCAGCGGGCGGGAGGGGCGCGGGGCGGGGGACTCGGACATGGGAACTCCTACGGACGACGGAAACGGCGGTCGGCGGCGGTGATGAATCCGCCCAGGGCCATCAGCAGCGCGCCGAGCCAGATCCAGCGCACGAACGGCTTGATGTGCACCCGGACCGCCCATGCATTGTTGCCCAGCGGCTCGCCCAATGCCACGTAGACATCACCGTCGAAGCGTGCATCGATGCCGGCCTCGGTCATCACCTGGCCGCCACTGGCGTACTGGCGCTTCTCGGGATGCAGCAGGGCCTGCTCGCGGCCGTTGCGGAACACCCGCAGGTGGCCTCGATCAGCGATGAAATTCGGCCCTTCGCGATGGTCCACGCCTTCGAAGCGGACTTCGTAGCGACCGACCACCAGCTGCTGGCCCGGCGCCAGCGCCACTTCGCGCTGCACGTTCAGCGCCTCCACCAGCAGCGCGCCGGCCAGGAACACGGCGATGCCGGCGTGGGCGACGATCATGCCGAGCATCTCGGCGGTGAAGCGGCCATTGCCGCGCAGGCGCTGCCAGACGAAGCGTGCGGTGCCGAGTGCGACCCAGGCCGCAGCGGCGACGCCGATACCGGCCTTCCAGCCATTCTGCGGTGCCTGCCACCAGGCCAGCGCGCCCAGCAATACTGCCAGGCCCAGCCAGGGTGCCAGCAGCGCGAAGGCGCGCGAGGGCTGGTCACGCTGCCATTTCACCAGTGGGCCGAACGGCAGCAACAGGATCATCGGTGCCATCAGCAGCAGGAACAGGCTGCCGAAGTAGGGCGGACCGACCGAGATCTTGCCCAGCGACAGCGCATCGGCCAGCAGCGGGTACAGCGTGCCGAGCAGCACCATCGCGCAGGCGGTGGCCAGCAGCAGGTTGTTGGCCAGCAGCAGGGTCTCGCGCGAGGTGGCGGTGAAGCCACGGCGCGGATCATCGGCATCCACGCTCAGCTGGCTGGCGCGCAGCGCGTACAGCAGCAGGCTGCCACCGACCAGCACTGACAGGAACACCAGGATGAACAGGCCGCGCGAAGGATCGGCGGCGAATGAATGCACGCTGGTCAGCACGCCCGAGCGCACCAGGAAGGTGCCCAGCAGCGACAGCGCGAAGGCGGCGATCGCCAGCAGCAGGGTCCAGCTGCCGAAGGTGCCGCGCTTTTCGGTGACGGCCTGTGAATGGATCAGTGCCGCACCGACCAGCCACGGCATGAAGCTGGCATTTTCCACCGGGTCCCAGAACCACCAGCCGCCCCAGCCCAGCTCGTAGTAGGCCCACCAGCTGCCCAGTGCGATGCCCAGGGTCAAAAAGCCCCAGGCAACGTTGGTCCACGGCCGCGTCCAGCGCAGCCAGCGTGCATCCAGGCGACCTTCCAGCAATGCCGCCACCGCGAACGCAAACGGCACCGCAAAGCCCACGTAACCGATGTACAGCATCGGCGGGTGGATGATCAGCCCCGGGTCCTGCAGCAGCGGGTTGAGGTCGCGGCCTTCCAGCGGCGCCGGGTTCAGGCGCAGGAACGGATTGGAGGTGAAGATCAGGAAGGCGAGAAAGCCGACGCTGACCACGCCCATCACTGCCAGCACGCGGGCCTGCACCGGTGCCGGCAGGTGCCGCGAGAACAGCGCCACCGCGCCGGTCCACAATGCCAGCACCAGCGCCCACATCAGAAGCGAGCCCTCATGCGCGCCCCACACCGCCGAATAGCGGTAGATCAGCGGCAGCAGCGAATTGGAGTTCTCGGCCACGTAGCGCACCGAGAAATCCTGCTGCACGAACGCGGCGGTCAGCACCGCGAAGGCGCCGGCCAACAGCAGCAGCTGCGCGAAGGCGGCAGGCCGCGCCACCGCCATCCATGCCGCGTTGTTGCGATGCGCACCGGCCAGCGGCAGGCCGGCCTGCAGCAGCGAGGCCAGCAACGCACACAACAGCAGGATCTGACCCAGTTCGGGCAGCACTCAGCGCACCTCGGGGGCTGTCACCGGCACGTCGTGCTTGCGATGGGCATCGCCCATCTTGTCGGCCACTTCCTTCGGCACGTACTTCTCATCGTGCTTGGCCAGCACTTCGTCGGCGACGAAGACACCGTCCTGCAGGCGGCCACTGGCGACCACCGCGGTGCCTTCGGCGAACATGTCCGGCAGGATCCGCGAGGTGGTCACCGCCAGCTGTGCGTCGCCGTCGGTCACGTCGAAGCGCGCCTCCAGCGAGCCGACCGGGCGGTTGAAGGAGCCCTTCACCACCATGCCGCCCAAGCGGAAACGCGACTGTGCATCGACATCGCCGCGCAGCACTTCCGAAGGGGTGTACAGGTAGGCGATGTTGCGCTCCAGCGCCATCGCCACCAGCGCGGTGGCCAGGCCGGAGGCGAGCAGGGCCAGCAGCACCCACACCAGGCGGCGACGCTGCACCGGGGTCATCGTTCCAGCTCCGTCGACAGCGGCGTCGCCGCGTCCTGCCTGCCAGCGCGGGTCTGCTGCCGCTGCTGGCGGGCCAGTGCCAGCCGGCGTGCCACGCGCAGGCGCAGCCACGAACCGAGGGCATCGGCGCTGAGTACCAGCACGAATACGGCGTAGGCGCCGATCACGTAGGGCAGGTGGGTCATGGCTGGGCCTCCCGGGTGGCGCGCGCGGCATCGACACGGCCGCCGACCCAGGCCTTGCCGGCCTCGCGGTCGAGATTGTCGGCGCGGGCCTTGGCCAGCACCGAACCGGCGAACCAGAACTTGGTGCCGATCACCATCCACCACAGCGGCGCGATCATCGCGCTGCTGATCGCCGATTCACCGAACACGTTGATCGACTGGCGCTGGTGCAGGCCGCCCCACCAGTCCACCGAATAGCGGATCACCGGCAGCAGGCTGACACCTACAATGGCCAGCAGGCCAGCGGCGCGCGCGGCGCTGCGGCGGTCCTCGATGGCGTGGTACAGGCCGATCACGCCCAGGTACAGGAACAGCAGTACCAGTTCGCTGGTCATGCGCGGGTCCCAGTCCCACCAGGTGCCCCAGGTGCCCTTGCCCCAGATGCTGCCGGTCAGCAGGGTGATGAGGGTGAAGCCGGCGCCCATCGGCGCGCAGGCCATGGCCAGGATCTCGCAGACCTTGATCCGCCAGATCAGCGCGATCGCGGCATACAGCGCCATCAGCGCGAACACGAACAGGCTCATCCAGGCACTGGGCACGTGGATGTAGAGGATGCGGAAGCTGTCCAGCTGCTTGGCTTCCGGCGGCACCACCAGCAGCGCCTGCCACATGCCGACCAGCAGCACCGGCACTGCTGCAAGGTAGAACACCCGCGACCAGCGGGCAGCGAAACGGTCGAACGTGGGAGGCGAACCGAGTTGGTGGAACCAGCGGACAATCGGATTCATGCGTGGCGGCTATCCAGCAGGGGTGGATTGGCTCTCAGCTCGGTCAACTCAGAGAAATACGTATTGCAGCGGCGGTGGCCAGCGGCGCCAGCACCAGCGCGACCAGCAGGCCGGCGCCCAGCATCAGCAGCGCACCGACCGGATCCTGCCCGCGTCCGGCTGCCGCCAGGCTGCCTGCACCGAACACCAGCACCGGCACGTACAGCGGCAACGACAGCAACGCCACGAGAATACCAGAGCGCCGGATGCCGACGGTCAGTGCAGCGACCACGCCACCGATCAGGCTCAGCAACGGCGTTCCCAGCAGCAACGATGCCAGCAACATCGGCAGCTGGTCATGCGGCAGATGCAGCATTTCGGCCAGCAGCGGGCTGACCACGATCAACGGCAGTGCCGTGGTGGCCCAGTGCAGCAGTACGCGCACCAGTACCAGCCAGGCCAGCGGCACCGGCGCCAGCAGCCACTGTTCCAGCGAGCCATCTTCGGCGTCGGAACGGAACAGCGAATCCAGCGACAGCTGTCCCGCCAGCAGCACGGCCAGCCACAGCACCGCGCCGGCGGTAGCGGCCAGCAGTTGTGGCTCACGACCCTGGGCCAGCGCGAACAGCACCACCACCAGCACCGCGAACAGCAGCGGTTGCAGCGCGTCGCCGCGTCGGCGCCAGAGCAGGCGCAGGTCGCGCTTGAGCAGGGCGCCTGCGGTCTGCCACAGGCCTGGTTCGGTACCCGGCGCGATCATGCGGCACCGCCGAGGTCAAGCTGGCGGGTGCGCACCGGCGGTGCGGCATAGGCGCCATGGGTGGTGACCAGCGCAGCGCCGCCGGCGCGCAGGTGCGCCGAAATCATCCGGTTGACCAGGGTGATTCCCTCCAGGTCGAGGTTGGCGTAGGGTTCGTCGAGCAGCCACAGTGGCGCCGGCGACAGCCAGATGCGCGCCAGTGCCAGCCGCCGCTTCTGCCCGGCCGACAGGTGGCGTACCAGAGTGTCCTCGTAACCGGCCAGGCCGACGATGGCCAGCGCGTTGCCGGGCATCTGCCGCGCACGACGGCCGTGCAGGCCGCACAGGAAGTGCAGGTTCTCCAGCGTGCCGAGGTCCGGCTTCAGCGCCGGCAGGTGGCTGAGATAAGCGACATAGCGCGCACGCTCGGCGTTGCTGGCGGGCTTGCCATCGATCCGCACCTGGCCGGCGCCGGGCCGGGCCAGGCCGGCCAGAACGCGCAGCAGGGTGGTCTTGCCGGCGCCGTTGCCACCCTGCACCAGCAGGGCTTCGCCGGCGTCCACATGGAAGTCCAGCGGGCCGAACACCGGCTCGTCATTGCGGGAGAAGCTCAGGCCGCTGGCGGCCAGCAATGCAGGGGTGTTCAAGGGGCAGGGGTCTTCATGCCGGAGTGCGGTCGCAATTGTAGCGGTGAATGCTGTCCCGGTAGCGCCGGGCCATGCCCGGCGGCCGCAAGGCATATGCAAAGAGCCGCCGGGCATGGCCCGGCGCTACCGGCTGAACCCACAGTCGCAGCGCGGATTTCGTACACTTCTGGGCCTTGTTCCCCACAGTCCAGGCCGATGCAACCCACCACCAAGCTGCCCAAGGTCGGTACCACGATCTTCACCGTGATGTCCCAGCTCGCCGCCGAACACGGCGCGGTCAACCTGGGCCAGGGTTTCCCGGACTTTTCCGCGCCGCAGCGCCTGATCGATGAGACGGCCAGGGCGATGGCCGCCGGGCTGAACCAGTACCCGCCGATGACCGGCGTAGCCCCGCTGCGCCAGGCCATCGCCCAGAAGGCGCTGGACTGCTACGGCGCGCAGGTGGATGCGGACAGCGAGATCACCGTCACCAGCGGCGGCACCGAGGCCATCTTCAACGCCATCCACGCCGTGGTGCGTGCGGGCGAGGAAGTGATCGTGCTCGACCCGGCCTACGACTGCTACGAGCCGGCGATCGACCTGGCCGGCGCCAAGGCGGTGCATGTGTCGCTCGATCCGCAGACTTTCGCCGTCGATTGGGATCGCGTGCGTGCAGCGATCTCCCCGCGCACCCGCATGTTGATCGTCAACACCCCGCACAATCCGTCCGGCGCGATGCTGTCGGCGCAGGACATGCAGGCGCTGGCCGAACTGCTGCGCGGCACGCAGATCTACCTGATTTCCGATGAAGTGTATGAGCACATCATCTACGACGGCCGTCGCCATGAGTCAGCGCTGCGCTACCCGGAACTGCGCGAGCGCGCGTTCGTGATCTCCAGCTTCGGCAAGACCTACCACTGCACCGGCTGGAAGATCGGCTATGCGATCGCCCCGCCGGCGCTGACCGCCGAGTTCCGCAAGGTGCACCAGTACAACACCTTCACCAGCTTCGGCCCGGCGCAGTACGGTTTCGCCGCGATGATCCGCGATGAGCCGGAACACCACCTGGAACTGGGCGCGTTCTACCAGGCCAAGCGCGACCGCTTCCGCGAGCAGCTGGCCAGCACCCGCCTGAAGGCGCTGCCGGTACCGGGCGGCTACTTCCAGCTGGTCGACTACTCGGCCATCAGTGACCTGCCGGACCATGAGTTCGTGAAGTGGCTGACCATTGAGAAGGGCGTGACCGCCATCCCGCTGTCGCCGTTCTATGAGACTCCGCCGGCCGGCCAGCGCCTGGTGCGCCTGTGCTTCGCCAAGAACGAAGCGACCATGGACGCGGCGATCGAACGCCTGCGCCTGCTGTGAGCGGAGGCGTGGACATGCAGGACCTGCGCATTTCCCTCGTCCAGGGTGACACCCGCTGGCACGACCCGGCCGGCAACCGCGCCTACTACGGCGCGCTGCTGGCACCGCTGGCCGGCACCACCGACCTGGTGATCCTGCCGGAGACCTTCACCAGTGGTTTCTCCAACGAGGCCATTGCCCAGGCCGAAGGCATGGACGGCCCGACCGTGGCCTGGGTACGCGAGCAGGCCAGGGCCTTGAACGCGGCGGTGATCGGCAGCGTGCAGCTGCGTGATGGCGAAGGCGTCTACAACCGCCTGCTGTTCGCCACGCCCGATGGCACGCTGGAGTACTACGACAAGCGCCACCTGTTCCGTTACGGCGGCGAGCACGAGCGTTATGCCGCCGGCCGTGAGCGCCTGAGCGTGGAATGGAAGGGCTGGCGGATCAATCCGCAGGTCTGCTACGACCTGCGCTTCCCGGTGTTCTGCCGCAACCGCTACAACGTCGAGCGTCCGCAGCAGCTGGACTTCGATCTGCAGATCTTCGTGGCCAACTGGCCGTCGGCGCGCGCCTATGCGTGGAAGACCCTGCTGCGCGCGCGCGCGATCGAGAACCTGTGTTTCGTGGCGGCGGTAAACCGCGTCGGCGTGGACGGCAACCAGCTGCACTACGCCGGCGACAGCGCGGTGATCGACTTCCTCGGCCAGCCGCAGGTGGAGATCCGCGAACGCGAACAGGTGGTGACCACCACCATCTCGGCCGATGCCCTGGCCGCACATCGCGCGCGCTTCCCGGCGATGCTCGATGCCGATGCCTTCCACCTGGACGAACAGGCCTGAGCCACGGCCTGAACAACGCCGCACCAGCGCGCGCGCCTGCATCCAACGTGCACGCGCGCGCTGCTAGATTCGCCGTCAGTCCGACCGAACTGGAAGTCCTGCCATGAACAAGCCTTTCGCCGTGCTGCTGGCCCTGTCTGCTGCAACGCTGGCCCCGGCTGCGCACGCTGCCGGCAATCTCGATTGCCAGCTGCGCTACAACCTGTCCGGCTGGTCGCTGATCTACAAGACCGCCTCCGGCAACGGCACCGTCACCTGCAGCAATGGCGCCAGCATGCCGGTACGTATCGAAGTGAAGGGCGGCGGCCTGACCGTGGGCAAGTCGAAGATCACCAATGGTCGTGGCAGCTTCACTGGCGCCGTCAGCGTCAACGAACTACTGGGCACCTACGCCTCGGTTGGCGCGCATGCGGGTGCCGTGAAGTCCAGCAACGCGCAGGTGATGACCAAGGGTGACATCTCGCTGGCCCTGTCCGGTACCGGCAAGGGCTGGGACCTGGGCGTGGACGGCGCCGCCTTCACCATCAGCCGCCGCTGATCCCAAAAAAAGGGGACGGAGGGGATTAAGTCGCTTTCGCCCCTTTGAGGCAAAAGCGACTTAATCCCCTCCGTCCCCTTTTTGTATCAGATGCCGTCGGTGTTGGTGCGCACGATCAGCTTCCAGCGGATGTCGCCCTCGTGGGGCGCGTGCTGGTGATGGGATTGGGGCGGGAATGGATCGTTCTTGTTGCACGTCACTTCACGCTTGCAGCCCTTGCACCGATAGATGCCTGACGCCTGGACCTTCTCGGCCGGGCCATGCGTGTCAGTCCATACCTGTGTGACCTTCTCTGCCTGCAGGTGCGCTGCTTCGGTGTACCACGCCATCGTCAATGCCTCATGTTGCGGATGAGGGTTCACGATAGGCGTTCATCGCGTTGCTCGCGTCGACCTATGGCACTAATTGCACGTTTTCAAAGAATTCCTAGCTCACGCTTTTCATCCGCGCATGGCGTGGATCTGCCAACGGATCGACCCACCAGACAAAGAAAAACCCCGGCCTGGGCCGGGGTTTCTCATTTCAGCGTGGCCTGTGATCAGCCGCCGCGTGGGCCGCTACGGCGCGGGCCGCCCGGGCCGCGGTTGCCGCCGGGACCACGGTTGCCACCCGGACCGCCGGGGCCGCGGTTACCTCCGGGGCCACGGTTGCCACCGCCCGGGCCGCGACCGCCCGGACGGGCGCCCTGTGCCGGCTTCGGGCTGCCATACGGGTTGAAACCCGGGGTTGCATGGTCGGACGGGAAGCTCGGGGCGTTGCCCGGATGACCGTACGGGTGCTTGTTGCCCTGGCCCTGCGAGCGGTTGCCGGCACCGGCCGGACGACCCTGGCCGCCTGCGCCGCCACGGCCTTCACCACCGAAACCGCCACGGCCCTGGCCGCCGGCGGCGCCCGGGCCCTTCGGCTTGCCGTACGGACGGCCCTGGCCGCCCGCGCCCGGTCCACGGGCACCCGGGCCACGTGCGCCCGGGCCGGCATTGCGGTGCCCGCTCGGACCAGTGCTCACGCCGTCCGGCACGTACCAGGTACGGAACGCGGCCGGGTTGCCTTCCGGCAGCGAACGGTCATTCTTCGGCGCGCGCTGCTTGAACGGCTTCTGCGACTGCTTGGCCGCTGCTTCACCGCTGACCGTCAGGCCGCCCTTGAAGCCGCCACCCTTGCCGCCGCGACCACGGCCGCGGTCTTCGCGGACGTTGTCGAAACGGCGCAGCTCGCGACCTTCGTCAGCGGTGTTGTGGCCATTGACATAGGCATTGCCACGGCCACCTTCGCGCACGCGCACGGTGGTCTTGGCGGCGCGGCGCTGGCCGATCACCGGCTGCAGCGTCAGTGCCGACGGTGCGCCTTCTTCCAGCTTCAGCTGGGCGCGCAGCGCTTCCACCTGAGCGGTGCCCAGTTCCACCGAATGGCCACGGGCCAGTTCGCGCGGCAGGCTCACCTTGCCATAGCGGGTGCGCTTCAGGCGGCTGACCTGGCAGCCCTGCGATTCCCACAGGCGGCGCACTTCGCGGTTGCGGCCTTCCTTCACCACGACGCGGAACCAGTCGTGGGAATCGGTGCCGCCGATGCGTTCGATCTCATCAAACTTGGCCGGACCGTCTTCCAGTGCGACGCCACGGCTGAGGCGGTCGACGATGGCGTCGGAGACCTTTTCCTCGCCTTCCGGTGCACGCACGCGCACCACGTACTCGCGCTCGACCTCGAACGACGGGTGCATCATGGCGTTGGCCAGCTCACCGTCGGTGGTGGCCAGCAGCAGGCCGGTGGTGTTGATGTCCAGGCGGCCGATGGCGATCCAGCGCGCGCCCTTCAGCGGCGGCAGCGACTCGAACACGGTCGGGCGGCCTTCGGGATCTTCGCGGGTGGTCACCTGGCCTTCCGGCTTGTTGTAGACCAGCACGCGCGACGGCTCGGCCAGGGCAGTGGCGACGAAGCCACGGCCATCCAGTTCGATCCTGTCGCCGCTCTTGACCGACATGCCGGTCTGCGCGACTTCACCGTTGACCTTGACCAGGCCTTCGGCGATGCGCTGTTCCAGCGCGCGGCGCGAGCCGAGGCCGGCCTGGGCCAGCACCTTGTGCAGGCGCTCTTCCAGCTTGAACTGTTCGGAGGTGGCTTCGCGCTTCAGCGAGAGCTTGTTACGGGGGGTGTCACTCATCAGTTTTGCTCCGGCCGACGGTTTCGAGGTCGGCCTCTGGTTCGGAATCGGCTTGGTCAACAGCCACGGTCGTCATCGCGACGGCGTTGTCTTCGCGTTCGTTCACTGGCACCGCGCGCTCGCCCGGCGCGGAATCGGGGTGCCCATCATCGAGGGGCGAAGGTGCTTGCTCATCGGAGGCCGATGCAGGGGCTGCATTGGCGGAATCGGGGGTGTCACTGCCGGCCAGGCCGGCGTCATCGTTCGCGGCAACGCCATCGGCGCCGACCGAGATGTCCGGACCCTCGGCACCGGCCACGGCCGGTGCATCACGGTCCAGGGCCAGCTGCGGTTCCAGCTCACCCAGGTCCTTCAGTTCCGACAGCGGCGGCAGTTCGTCCAGCCGCTTCAGCCCGAAGTAGTCCAGGAAGCCCTTGGTGGTGCCGAACAGCGCCGGCTTGCCGGGCACGTCGCGGTGGCCGACCACGCGGATCCATTCGCGTTCTTCCAGCGCCTGGATGATATTGCTGCTGACCGCCACGCCGCGCACCTGCTCGATCTCGCCGCGGGTGATCGGCTGCCGGTAGGCGATCAGCGCCAGGGTTTCCAGGGTGGCACGGGTGTAGCGGGTCTTGCGTTCGGTCCACAGTCGGCTGATCCAGCCATGTACTTCGCTGGTGACCTGGTAGCGGAAGCCGGAGGCGACCTCGACCAGTTCCACGCCACGACCTTCGCAGGCCTCGCGCAGGCGCTCCAGCGCACGTTCGATGCTGCCCGGCGGTGCCGGTTCCTCTTCCGGGAACAGGTCCTTCAGCTGGGCCAGGGTGAGTGGCTGGCTGGAGGCCAGCAGGGCACCCTCGACAATGCGGTCGATCAGCGATTGATCCATCGGCAGTCAGCGCTCACTCGTTGGCATTGGCGGCGTCGTTGTCGTCGAACTCGCTGCTGAACTGCAGCGGCGCGTTGGTGTTTCCAGCGGCCAGCGACTTCACGTAGATCGGCGCCAGCGGTTCTTCCTGGACGATGTCCAGCAACTGTTCCTTGGCCAGTTCCAGCACCGCCAGGAACGTGACCAGCACGCCCAGCTTGCCTTCTTCGGCGGTGAACAGCCCTTCAAAACGATAGAACTTGCCGTCTTCAAGGCGTCCCAGTACTTCGCCCATGCGTTGCCGCACGCTCAGTGCTTCGCGCTTGATGGCGTGGCCGCTGAACAGCTCGGCGCGCTTGAGTACGTCGTGCAGGGCCAGCAGCATTTCCTTCAGGTCCACCGGCGGCGGCAGCTTCACCGTGGCGCGCTCGGGCATGAAGGCATGCGCCACCGTGGTGTCGCGGTCCTGGCGGGGCAGGGCGTCGATGTCCTCGGCGGCCTGCTTGAAACGTTCGTACTCCTGCAGCCGGCGCACCAGCTCGGCGCGCGGGTCGGCCTCATCGCCTTCCTCGCTGACCGGGCGCGGCAGCAGCATCCGCGACTTCACCTCGGCCAGGATCGCGGCCATCACCAGGTACTCGGCCGCCAGCTCGAAGCGCAGCTCGCGCATCACGGTGATGTATTCCACGTACTGCCGGGTGATTTCGGCCACGGGAATGTCCAGCACATCCAGGTTCTGGCGGCGGATCAGGTACAGCAGCAGGTCCAGCGGGCCTTCGAAGGCGTCCAGGATGACTTCCAGCGCGTCCGGCGGGATGTACAGGTCCTGCGGGATCTGCAGGACCGGTTGCCCATGCACCACGGCCAGCGGCATTTCCTGCTGCTGGGGGGCTGGCGGCCGGGTTGGCGGGTTCGCGTCGAGCGCGAGTTCGGAAGTCATCTAATGGACATCAGGATTGCAACGGACCAGTCGCGGCACCGGGTTCGCCGGGCCAACGCCACGGAGCCCCAGGGCACCAGACACGCCGGGATCGGCGCGATTCCACACATATCAAACAGCAGGACGCGCCGCAGTAAACGGCAGCGACAGAACTACGGGGAGGTCGTCTACGTGGCCCGGCCAGGTGGTCCGGTTTGAAGCAGCGGATCTGTCGCCGGGGGCTGCGTGGCCGCAGAAACCGACGGGCTGCTGCATCCAGCCACGTGCAATGGAGCCTAGGGTAAGCCTTTGCTGCGCCAGTGTCCAGCCGGACCGGGGCAGGGGCTGCATTGGCTAGAATCGGCGGACCCGACAACGCAAGCGAGGAAATGCCGGTGTGGTATGTGATCGAAGGGTATGACGGCCAGGATGTGCTGGCGCAGCGGCTGCAGGCGCGGCCGGAGCATCTGGCGCGGCTGCATGCGCTGCGCGACGCGGGACGCCTGCTGCTGGCCGGGCCGTGCCCGGCGGTGGACAGTGAAGACCCGGGCCCGGCCGGTTTCAGCGGTTCGGTGGTGATCGCGCAGTTCGAGTCGCTGCCGCAGGCCCAGGCCTGGGCCGATGCCGACCCGTACGTGGCTGCAGGCGTCTACACCCGCGTGCAGGTCCGGCCGTTCCGCAAGGTGCTGCCGTGAACGCGGAGCGGATCGAGCGGATCCGTGATGCGCTGCAGCAGGCGCTGGCACCGAGCGTGCTGGAGATCGAGGACGACAGCCATCGTCACGCCGGCCATGCCGGTGCGCGCGACGGGCGCGGCCATTTCAACGTGCATGTGGTCAGTGAGCGCTTCGCCGGGCTGGGGCCGCTTGCCCGGCACCGCGCGGTCTATGCCGCGCTGGGGTCGATGATGGAGACCGATATCCACGCGCTGTCCATCCGCGCACAGACCCCGTCAGAACAGGGCTGAGTCCTTGTCCCGCACTGTCCTGGCCGGTCCCTGCGGGCCTGGCCACGGACAGATTTTCATGTCCATTTCGGGACATTCGCCTAACGGACTGTTTACAAGCCTGGATGGAAACGCTTACATTCCGCGCCAATGCTGGTAGGTCCAAGCCGTGGAGGGCGGCTTCGTGAACAAGGCAGCTATCACAATCAAAGACGTCGCACGCGAAGCCCGGGTCTCCGTGGCCACGGTTTCCCGCGCGCTCAACGGGCATGAAAATGTCGCCGAACCGGTCCGCCAGCTTGTGCTGGAGGTGGCCGCACGGCTGCGTTACACCCCGCACGCCGCCGCCCGCAGCCTGAGCAGCCGCCGCACCAATACGGTGGGCGTGGTGCTGCCTGACCTGTACGGCGAATTCTTTTCCGAGCTGATGCGCGGCATTGACGGGGTGGCCCGCAACCGCCGCCAGCACCTGCTGGTGTCCAGCTACCACGGTGACCAGGAACAGCAGGGCGCCGCCCTGCGTGCCATGCGCGGCCGCGTCGACGGCCTGCTGGTGCTTTCGCCCTATGCCGAGAGTCCGGGCTTCCTGACCGACAACCTGCCGCAGTCGTTGCCGACGGTGTTGATCAACACCTATCTGCCCGGGCAGGACCACCCGGTGCTGAGCATCGACGACCACGCCGGCGCGATGGCGATGACCCGCCACCTGCTGGATGCCGGCCACCGCCGCATTGCCTTCATTTCTGGTCCGGACCTCAACTTCGACGCGCGCGAGCGCCTGCGCGGCTTCCGTGACGCGCTGGCGGCTTCTGGCGGTGGCGCCGAAGGCATCGAGTTGCCCGGTGATTTCGACGAAGCTTCCGGCCATCGTGCCGGTCAGGAGTTGCTGGCAGCCGGAGCGCTGCCCGATGCCGTATTCGCCGCCAACGACATGATGGCCCTGGGCTGCCTGTATGCGTTCACGCAGGCAGGGGTCCGTGTGCCGGCCGATGTGGCCCTGGCGGGTTTCGATGACATTCCACTGGCGCGTTTCGTCCACCCGTCGCTGACCACCATGCAGGTCAGCATCGCCGAGCTCGGCGACCGGGCCATGACGCGTCTGATGCAGTTGATGGACGGCACCTCCACGGATGGGGCAGGGGACAAGCAGACCCTGGTTCCCCGCTTGATTGTTCGCGATTCCACCACTCCGCCATCCGGCCGTTGAAGCCAGAGGCGTTTCTTCTTTTTTTTGACTGATCGCAGGGACCGCGCAAGCGGTTACCGCCACCCGGAGATTGAGTTGATGATGCATACCACCTTCCGCATGCCGGCGCGCCGGCTGCTGAGCACCGCTCTGGTCAGCTGCCTGATGCTGGCTGCCGCCCCGAACGTCATGGCGCAGTCGGCCAACGCCAGCCTGCGCGGCCAGGTTGCCGGTGCCCAGGCCGGCACCGAAGTGACCGCCACCAACGTGGCCACCGGTACCGTCCGCCGTGGCACCATCCGCGCCGACGGCAGTTACTCGCTGATGGGCCTGGATCCGGGCACGTACAACGTGGTCGCCAACGGCCAGACCCAGAAGGTCACCGTCACCGTGGCGTCGACCGCGACGCTGAACTTCGCCGGTGCCGCCAGCAGCACCCCGGGTTCGACCGCGGCCACCAATCTGGACACCGTCAACGTTGTCGCGCCGACCCTGCTGCAGGAAGTGCGTACCTCCGAAGTCGGCAAGACCGTCAGCCTGCAGCAGATCCAGACCACCCCGCAGGTGTCGCGCAACTTCCTGGAGTTCGCCGACGCGGTGCCGGGCCTGATCTTCACCCGCGATGCCAAGGGCAACACCTCGCTGCGCGGCGGCGCCACCAATGCAGATGGCACCAACGTCTACATCGACGGCGTGGGCCAGAAGAGCTACGTCAAGGGTGGCGGCGTGGCCGGCCAGTCCGGCAGCGCCGGTAACCCGTTCCCGCAGCTGGCCATCGGCGAATACAAGGTCATCAGCGGCAACTACAAGGCCGAGTATGGCCAGGTGTCGAGCGCCGCAGTGACGGCTGCGACCAAGTCCGGTACCAATGAGTTCAAGGGTGAGGCGTTCTACCGCTACACCGATGAAGACATGCGTGCCAAGACCCCGGCCGAGCGCCAGGGCGGCAAGGAGAAGATGGTCTCGGCCGAGAAGGAATACGGCTTCGCCCTGGGCGGCCCGATCATCCAGGACAAGGCGCACTTCTTCGTGACCTACGAAGCCAAGCGCTTCGACCTGCCGGTCACCATCGCGCCGGATGGCGCGGTCACCGGCGCTGCCGGCCTGCTGCCGCCGGCCGGTGCCGCCGGCCTCGGCCCGGCCAGCCAGCCGTTCCAGCAGGATCTGATCTTCGGCAAGATCGACTTCGAGCCGACCGACAACGACCGCATCGAGCTGACCTTCCAGGACCGCGACGAAACCCAGTCGCAGTTCAGTGGCCAGACCTCGCCGGAAGCCGGCCGTGAAGTGGTCAACACCGACCGTCGTTATGCCCTGCGCTGGAACCACAGTGGTGAGCGCTACTACAACGAGTTGATGGTCACCCACGAAGACTCGTTCAACAACCCGACCCCGCTGACGCTGGCCAACGGCATCACCTACACCGCACCGGACGGCCCCGAAGACCGCACCATCGTGAAGATCGGTGGCGCCTCGGCACTGGATTCGCAGGTGAAGGGCCAGAAGGGCTGGTCGATCGAAGACAACCTGACCCTGGATGGCATCCAGTGGGCCGGTGACCACACCATCAAGATGGGCGTGAAGTACAAGGCGATCGATCTGTACGCATCCGATGCGGCGCAGATCAATCCGACCTTCACCTACTCGCTGGGCGATCCGGACTTCCCCGATTCCATTCCGTACAAGGCGCAGTTCGTCAAGCCGGTGACCGGCGTGACCGGCGTGTCCGGTGAAGTGCGTTCGAAGTCCAAGCAGTACGGCGTGTTCATCCAGGACGACTGGCAGGTCAATGACCACCTGCAGCTGAACATCGGCCTGCGCTGGGACTACGAAAAGACCCCGTCCTACCTGGACTTCGTGACCCCGCAGCAGGTGGTCGACGCCATCTATTCGCAGGATCCGCGCGCCCCCGCTGGCCAGACCTATGCCGATTCGCTGGCACTGGGTGGCCTGGACATCAGCGACTACATCAGCAACGGCCACAACCGCAAGGCGTTCAAGGACGCCTGGCAGCCGCGCCTGGGCTTCTCGTATGACATCAACGCCGACGAGCAGCACGTGATCCACGGTGGTGCCGGCCGTTCCTACGACCGTGACCTGTTCGACAACCTGCAGCTGGAAACCACCAAGCTGGCCCTGCCGCAGCCGACCATCTACTTCCGCAATCCGGCCACCGGCGCCTGCATCAACGGCCAGGCCGCCTGCTATGACTGGAACCCGAACCTGCTCAACGGGATCGGCAACCTGCAGGCCCTGGTCGGCGCGACCAGCAATGCCGGCCTGGAAGTGGACCTGCTGAACAACAAGCTGAAGGCGCCGTACTCGGATCAGTTCAGCCTGGGCATGAGCAACCAGATCGGCGACTGGCTGACCGACGCCACCATTGCTCGCACCCTGAGCTACGACGGCTTCGCCTTCACCCTGGGCAACCGCTACCCGACCGGCCAGTTCTTCGATGATCCGCGCCTGTGTGGTGGCACCTCCCCGGGCCTGAGCCAGGCCTGGAGCTGCAACGTGCCGGGCTTCGGCAGCCTGATCATCGGCCAGCAGGGCATCAAGACCCGTGCCACCCAGGTCCTGTTGTCGGCACAGAAGCCGTTCACCAAGGAAAGCGGCTGGGGCACCTCGATCGCCTACACCTGGACCACCGCGCGCCATAACCGCGACATCAACGAGAAGTATGCGTTCGATCGCGGCCTGATCGGTGACTACCCGACCATCCGCTCCAACGGCGCACCGCGCCACCGCCTGGTGGTGACCGGTTCGTACGCGGGCTTCTGGGGCATCACCTTCGGCGGCAAGATCACCCTGGCCACCCCGACCGCCGTCAACGACTGGTACCCGGTGATGCAGGCCAGCGGCTACACCCTGCCGACCCCGCAGGCGGCCGTGCCCAACGCAACCGGCAAGTTCCTGGTGGGTGGCAAGATCTTCGGCTACCGTTCGGTCGACCTGCAGGCGACGAAGACGTTCAAGCTGGCGGGCAACACCGAGCTGTACGCCCGTCTGGACATCATCAACGTGTTCAACTTCGACAACTTCTCCACCTACAACTACGTCAAGACCAACGGCAAGCTGCAGGCCAGCTACAACGAGACCGGCGACATCATCGGCACTCCGCGCCAGGTGAAGGCCGAGGTGGGCTTCCGCTTCTAAGCGGCGCCGCCTGCTGCTGTATCCGATGCCGCCGGTCCGCCGGCGGCATCGATTGTGTGAGAACGGCAATGGCCGCCCCCGTGCCGGTCCATTGCCCACGCCGCTGCCGGGCAGGGGGGGCAGCGGCGTGGGCAATGATCGCGGTGTCAAACCACGTTTTTCGTGGTTTTTTAAGAGCGCATCTTGTAAACGATTTCAGATCATTGGACGGTATGCTTTCCCATCGATCAGACCACCGGAGGAACCGCGCCATGCAGGCACGCCATCTGTTGTCCGCCGCAATGCTGTGCTTGGCGGTGGCCGCCTGCCAGCCGGCCCAGCAGGAACCTGCCAAGCCGCGCCCGCCGGTGATCCTGATCGAGGCCGATGCACCGCCGCGGCCGATGAAGCCGGAGTTGCCGCCGCTGTTCGATGACATCGAGCGCCGCACCTTCCAGTTCTTCTGGGACACCACCAACGAGATCAATGGTCTGACCCCGGATCGCTATCCGTCGCGGCCATTCGCCAGCATCGCGTCGGTGGGTTTCGCGCTGACCGCGTATCCGATCGGCATCGAGAACGGTTGGGTCAGCCGCAACCAGGCGATCGACCGGACCCTGACCACGCTGAAGTTCTTCCGCGACGTGCCGATGGGCCCGCAGCGCACCGGCAAGGCGGGCTACAAGGGTTTCTACTATCACTTCCTGGACATGCAGGAAGGCCGTCGCTACGACAGCTGGGTCGAACTGTCCTCGGTGGATACCGCACTGCTGATGATGGGCGTGCTGTTCGCGCAGTCGTACTACGACGGTGACGATCCGCGCGAAAAGGAAATCCGCCAGATCGCCGATACCTTGTACAAGAAGGTCGACTGGCCGTGGTTGCAGCAGCGTGCACCGCTGATCTCGATGGGCTGGTTCCCGGAGAGCGGCTTCATCGACCACGACTGGATGGGCTACAACGAGGCGATGATGGTCTACATCCTCGCCCTGGGCTCGCCCACGCACCCGGTCAGCCCGGACGCGTGGACGGTGTGGACGCGCACCTATGACAACGACTGGGGTGTCTACCAGGGCCAGGAATACCTGTCCTTCGGCCCGCTGTTCGGCCACCAGTACAGCCACGTCTGGATCGATTTCCGCGATATCCAGGACGCGTACATGCGCGAGCGCGGCAGCACCTATTTCCTCAACAGCCGCTCGGCCGCGCTGGCCCAGCGCGAGTACGCCATCGCCAACCCGATGCAGTGGAAGGACTATGGCGAGAACGTGTGGGGCCTGACCGCCAGCGATGGCCCGCAGAACACCACGCAGGAGTACCGCGGCGAACAGCGCCAGTTCCGCCACTACTCCTCGCGCGGCGCCGGCCTGCGCGAGAACTTCGATGACGGCACCATTGCCCCGACTGCGGCAATCGCCTCGGTGGTGTTCGCGCCCGAGCAGGTGATCCCGGCGACGCTGGAAATGCACAAACGCTACGGCGACTACATCTATTCCAGCTACGGCTTCCTGGATTCGTTCAATCCCAGCTTCAACTACGACATCCCGATCAAGACCGGTCGCCTGGTGCCGGATCGCGGCTGGGTCGCCAGCGACTACATCGCCATCGACCAGGGGCCGATCCTGACCATGATCGCCAACTACCGCAACGACTTCGTCTGGGAAGTGATGAAGAAGAATCCGTACATCCGCAAGGGCCTGGAGCGGGCCGGATTCAGCGGTGGCTGGCTGGCGCCGGAAGGGTCGTTCCAGCCGCTGGAACTGCAGAAGGACGAAAAGGCCGCGGCAGCACGCGCGGTGGGTATCGCCGAATCACGCGCGGCTGCCGCGCAGGAACAGAAGAACAATGCCAACCGCACCACAGGCCAGGGCAAGTAACCCGATGCCGAACTGGATCGACCGCCTGCGCCGCTGGGCGCTGCCTGCCCTGGCCGCCCTGGCCGTGGCCGGCTGCGCCCGCACCGAACCGGGCACCACCACCGTGCGCTTCTGGGCGATGGGCCGCGAAGCCGAGGTGGTCAGCGAGCTGATCCACGAGTTCGAGGCCGAGAATCCCGGCATCAAGGTGGATGTGCAGAACATCCCGTGGACCGCCGCGCACGAAAAGCTGCTGACCGCGTTCGCCGCCGATGGCCTGCCGGACGTGTGCCAGCTCGGCAACACCTGGGTGCCGGAGTTCGCCGAACTCGATGCATTGACCCCGCTGCAGCCGTTCGTGCAGCGCTCCACTGTGGTCGATCCGAAAGATTACTTCCAGGGCATCTGGGATACCAACGTGATCCACGGCGAGCTGGTCGGCGTGCCGTGGTACGTCGATACGCGCCTGATCTACTACCGCAAGGACCTGCTGGCCAAGGCCGGCTACGACCACCCGCCGCGTACCTGGGCCGAGTGGGACGAGCAGATGGCGGCGATCAAGCGCATGCAGGGTCCGAACCGCTACGCGGTGCTGATGCCGATCAACGAGTTCGAGCAGCAGCTGTCGCTGGCCCTGCAGCAGCCCGACCCGCTGCTGCGCGACGACGATACCCGTGGCAATTTCGCCAGCCCGGGATTCCGCCGCACGCTGTCCTTCTACGCCAACATGTTCGAGCAGGGCTGGGCGCCGAAGATGTCCGAGACGCAGATCTCCAACGTCTGGGATGAATTCTTCCGCGGCTTCAACGTGTTCTACATCTCCGGCCCCTGGAACATCCGCGAGTTCAAGAAACTGCAGCCGAAGGAACTGGAAGGACAGTGGGGCACCGCTGCGCTGCCGGGGCCCGACGGTCCGGGCGCGGGCATCGCCGGTGGCACCAGCCTGGTGATCTTCCGCAAGTCGCAGCAGAAGGAGGCGTCCTGGAAGCTGATCGAATTCCTGTCGCGCCCGCAGATCCAGGCACGCTTCCATTCGATCATCGGCGACCTGCCGCCACGCCGCAGCGCCTGGAACGCGCCGTCGCTGGCCAACGACCCGCTGGCCGCCGCGTTCCGCGATCAGCTGGAGCGGGTCAAGCCGACGCCGAAGGTGCTCGAATGGGAGCGCATCGTGCAGGAAATGCGCATTGTCACCGAGAAGGTGGTGCGCGGTGGCCTGCCGCAGGACAAGGCCGTGGCCGAACTGGACCAGCGCGTGGACAAGGTGCTGGCCAAGCGCCGCTGGATGCATGAACAACAACGCCTGCAGGAGCGCGCGCCGTCGCCGCAATCGAGCAGCGCAGTGGCCGCCGGGAGCGCGCAATGAAACGTACTTCGCTGGCCGGCTGGATCTTCGCCGGCCCCTCGCTGATCGTGCTGGGCGTGTTCTTCGGCCTGCCGGTCGCCTCGGCGCTGGCGCTGAGCGTGACCGACTTCGACCTCTATGCACTGGCCGACAGCAGCAACCTGCGCTTCGTCGGCCTGGGCAACTACATCGACCTGCTGCAGACGCCGATGTTCTGGAAGTCGCTGTGGAATACCACCTACTTCGTGCTGATCGGCGTACCGTTGTCGATCGGTGTGTCGCTGGGCGCGGCCATGCTGCTCAACGCACCGGCCGCACGCTTCAAGGCCCTGTTCCGTACGGCACTGTTCGCGCCGGTGGTGACCACGCTGGTGGCGGTGGCGGTGATCTGGCGCTACCTGTTCCATACCAGCTATGGACTGGTGAACTACGGGCTGGGTCATCTGGGCATCAGTCCGATCGACTGGCTGGGTGATCCCAACTGGGCGATGCCGACCATCATGCTGTTCGCGGTGTGGAAGAACTTCGGCTACAACATGGTGATCTTCCTCGCCGGCCTGCAGGCGATCCCGCATGACCTGTACGAAGCCGCGCGCATCGACGGCGCTTCGCGCTGGAAGCAGTTCCTGCACATCACCCTGCCGATGCTCGGCCCGGTACTGCTGGTGGTCGGCGTGATCACCGTGTCCGGCTATTTCCAGCTGTTCGCCGAGCCGTATGTCATGACCCGCGGCGATCCGCTGCAGAGCACCGTCAGCGTGCTGTATTTCATGTTCGAGGAAGGCTTCAAGTGGTGGAACCTGGGGCGCGCCTCCGCGGTGGCGTTCCTGCTGTTCCTGATCATCCTGGCGGTGACCACCGTGATGCTGCGTTTCGGCCGCAAGAGGCAGTTGGTATGAGTCGTGAAATCGGCCAGTCGCGCTGGTATCCGTGGATGATCAATGGTGCGTTGCTGGTGCTGGCCCTGGTCAGCCTTGCACCGCTGCTGTGGATGCTCTCGGTCTCGTTCATGCCGCAGGGCGAGGCCAGTCATTTCCCGCCGCCACTGCTGCCTTCGAGCATCACCACGCACAACTACCACGAGCTGTTCGCGCGCACTGGCATGGGCGGCAACTTCGCCAACAGCCTGCTGGTGTCGCTGGCTATCACGCTGGGTTCGCTGCTGCTCAACACCATGGCCGGCTACGCCTTCGCCAAGCTCAACTTCGTTGGCCGCGAACGCCTGTTCCAGGTGCTGATGGCCGCGCTGGTGATTCCGGCGCAGGTGGCGATGCTGCCGCTGTTCCTGCTGATGAAGCAGCTGGGCCTGGTCAACAGCTTTGGCGGCGTGATCGTGCCAGCGCTGGCCAGCGTGTTCGGCATCTTCCTGGTGCGCCAGTACGCGCGTTCGATCCCGGACGAGCTGCTTGAAGCGGCGCGCATCGACGGCGCGGGGGAGCTGCGCATCTTCTTCCAGATCGTGCTGCCGATGCTCAAGCCGGTACTGGTGACCCTGGCGATCTTCACCTTCATGGGGGCATGGAACGATTTCATGTGGCCGCTGATCGTGTTGACCGACCAGGAGCACTACACTTTGCCAGTGGCGCTGGCCACCCTCTCGCGCGAGCACATCATGGACGTGGAAATGATGATGGCTGGCGCGGTGGTCACCGTGGTTCCGGTGCTGGCACTGTTCCTGGTGCTGCAGCGGTACTACATCCAAGGTCTGTTGCTGGGGAGCGTCAAGGGATGAAGCGAGCGATCGCCGTTGGACTGGGCCTGTTGTGGACTTCCCTGGCGATCGCCGCACCACCGGCACTGCCGGCGCCGAAGGTACTGGACGATTTCGACGACATCGGCGCCTGGAATCTGGTGCTGTCCGACCAGGTCAGCGGTTCGCTGCGGCCGGTGAGCGGTGCCGGTGGCGGCCGCGCGCTGTGCCTGGACTACGATTTCCACAAGGTGTCGGGCTACGTCGGCATCCGCCGCGCGCTGGGTATCGAGTACCCGGCCAACTACCGCTTCGGCTTCCAGCTGCGGGGAGATTCGCCGGGCAACGACCTGCAGTTCAAGCTGATCGATGCCAGCGGCGATAATGTCTGGTGGGTCAACCGTCCGGGCTACAGCTTCCCCAAGGCGTGGACGCCGGTCGAATACCGCCGTCGCCAGATCGACAAGGCATGGGGGCCATCGCCGGAGAAGGAGATGGCGCGCAGCGCTGCGGTCGAGTTCACGATCTACAGCAAGGTCGGCGGCCGCGGCACGGTGTGCTTCGACAAGCTGACCCTGCAGGGCCTGCCGCCGCAGGATGATTCGGCGCTGGTGCCATCGGTGATCGCCGACACCGCCACCGCGCTGCAGGACCGGATGATTGACGGAAAGAGCGATACGTTCTGGATCAGTGGCGGGGTCAAGCAGCAGACCATCAGCCTGGACCTGCACAAGAGCCGCGAGATCGGCGGTGCGGTGATTGACTGGCTGCCGAACCTGGAAGCCAATCGCTACACCGTGCGGACGTCCGAGGATGGCCGGGACTGGCGCACCGTGCGCGAGGTGATCGGCGGTGCGGGCGGCCGCGACTGGCTGGCGCTGCCGGATACCGACGCGCGCTACGTGCGCTTCGATCTGCACGATGGCCCGAACTGGCGCTATGGCATCCGTGACATCACGCTCAAGCCGCTGGCGTTCGCGGCCACGCCGAACGCATTCCTGTCCTCGGTGGCGGCCGACCTGCCGCGCGGCTTGCTGCCGCGTGCATATGTGGGCGAACAGCCGTACTGGACCCTGCTCGGCCTCGATGGCGGCCAGGAGCAGGCACTGATCAGCGAGGACGGTGCGCTGGAACCGGCCAAGGGCAGTTTCAGCATCGAGCCGTTCATCCGCGTGGACGGCAAGTTGCTGGACTGGTCGACGGTGGCCATCACCCAGTCGCTGCAGGATCGCTACCTGCCCATCGCCAATGTCGACTGGGTGCATGAGAAGGCCGGCCTGGCGGTAACCAGCTTCGTGCAGGGCACGCCGGAGCGCGCGCAGCTGATCGGCCGCTACCGGTTGAGCAATCCGGACAAGGTGGCGCACGAGTACACCCTGGCGCTGGCGATCCGGCCGTGGCAGGTGAACCCGCCGACCCAGTTCCTCAATACCGTCGGCGGCTTCAGTCGCATCGATGCGCTGGATGTGGGCGAACAGCTGGTGCGCATCAACGGTGAGCCGCGCATCTATCCGTTGCAGGTGCCGGATGCGCGCTTTGCCAGCACGTTCGATGGCAAGCTCGACGCGATGCATCTGGCCTCCGGGAAATACCCGGCCAGCACGGCGGTGAAGGACAGCACCGGCATGGCGTCCGGTGCGCTGCTGTATACGATCAAGCTGGAGCCTGGCCAGAGCCGAGAAGTGGCGGTGGTGTTGCCACAGACCGGAGGCTGGGCGCCGCAGGCGCTGGATGTGGCCAAGGCGCAGGCACAGGTCGCAGAGCAGTGGCGGCAGAAGCTGGGGGTGGTCTCGTTGCAGGTACCGGCTGCGGGCCAGGCACTGGTCGATACCCTGCGCACCGCCGTGGCGCACATGCTGATCTCGCGGGTCGGCCCGCGCCTGCAGCCGGGCACGCGCTCGTACGCACGCAGCTGGATCCGCGATGGCGCGATGATTTCCGAAGGCCTTCTGCGCATGGGGCGCAGCGACGCGGTACGTGACTACATCAACTGGTATGCGCCGTTCCAGTTCGAGAACGGCAAGGTGCCGTGCTGTGTCGATGCGCGCGGCAGCGACCCGGTGCCGGAGAATGACAGCCACGGCGAACTGATCTACAGCATCGCCGAGTACGGGCGTTACACCCGCGACAGCACCTTTGCCGAGCTGATGTGGCCGCACGTGCAGGGCGCTTACAGCTACATGGAGCAGCTGCGTGCCAGCGAGCGTACCGAAGAGAACCGTGCGCGCAACCCGGCCTTCTACGGGATGATGCCGGCCTCGATCAGCCACGAAGGCTATTCGGCCAAGCCGATGCATTCGTATTGGGACAATTTCTGGGCGTTGCGCGGCTACAAGGATGCGGCATCGCTGGCGGCCCAGCTGGGCAAGGTCGAAGCCATGCAGATTGCCGAATCGCGTGACCAGTTCCGTGATGACCTGCAGGCCTCGCTGCTGTCGGCGATGCAGCAGCACAACATCGATTACCTGCCGGGCTCGGCCGAGCTGGGCGATTTCGATGCGACCTCGACAACCATTGCGCTGGCTCCGGGCGGTGAACAGGGGCGCCTTCCGCAGCAGGCGCTCGATGCCACTTTCGAGCGCTACTGGAAGGAATTCGTGGCCCGTCGGGACGGCAAGCGCGAGTGGAAGGACTACACGCCCTACGAGTGGCGCAACGTGGCCGCCTTCGTCCGCCTTGGCTGGCGCGATCGCGCCTGGCAGGCGACTGAGTTCTTCTTCAAGGACCGTGCGCCGCAGGCCTGGAACCAGTGGGCCGAAGTGGTCTCGCGCACGCCGCGCAAGCCGTTCTTCGTCGGTGACCTGCCGCATGCCTGGGTCGCCTCGGACTTCGTGCGCTCGGCCCTGGACATGTTCGCCTACAGCCGTGACATGGACGATGCGCTGGTGTTGGCCGCCGGCATTCCGACCGCCTGGCTGCAGGGCGAGGGCATCGCTGTGCAGGGCCTGCGCACGCCGCAGGGCCAGCTCAACTACCGCCTGCAGCGCAGCGACAAGCAGCTGGTGCTGGAGGTGCAGCCGGGCCTGGTGCCACCGGTCGGTGGCGTAGTCTTGCCGTGGCCGTACGCCGGTGATCCGGGCGAGGCGACCATCAACGGCGAAGCGGCCGAATGGACCGACAGGGAACTGCACGTGCACCAGCTGCCGGCGCGGGTCGAGATCGATGTACCGGGCGCGGTGCGCCGCGCCGAACGCAAGGGGCAGTAACGATGAAGCAGCAGGGGGGAAGGGTGCGCACGGCCGTGCGTGCCTTGGGACTGGCCATTGCATTGGCATTGCCGGGTGCCGTGATGGCAGCCGTGCCAACCGCCGCGACAGCGGCTGACATCGCCAGCGCACCAGGCATGAGCATGGTGACCTTCAACCTGCATCACGACCGCGAGGACTGGCCGAGCCGCCGCCGCACCATCCTGGCCGAGCTCAAGCGCCTGCAGCCGGATGCGGTTGCCCTGCAGGAGGTGATCCAGCGCCGCAACGTGCGCAACCAGGCGCAGTGGCTGGCCAGCCAACTCGGCTACAAGTACGTATTCGTGTCCACCGATCCGGTGGGTGCGCCGAAACGTTACGGCAATGCGCTGCTGACCCGGCGGCCGATCCTCGCCCAGGGGGAGCACCTGCTACAGCCGCTGGACGACTACCGGACGGTCGCCCATCTGCGCATCGATGTGGACGGCAAGGCGGTCAACGTCTATGCCACCCACTTCAACGAGCGCAGCGACGAAAATGGCCAGCGCATCCGTCGCACCCAGGTCGAGGACCTGCAGCGCTTCATCGCCAGCACCTCGGCCGGCGCACCGGTGGTGATCGCGGGCGACTTCAACGCGCTGGTCGATGCCAGTGACCTGAGCGAGCTGCGCAGCCATTACGGTGACAGCTACGGCAGCGTGCACGTCAACACCGACCTGGCCAGGGCCAGTACGCTGAACAGGCACTACTACCCGGTGGCCTCGCGGATCGACCACATCTTCTTCCAGCAGGACGCGATGGTCGCACGTGAGGCCAAGCTCCTGTTCGACCAGCCCGATGACAGCGGTCGCTGGGCCTCGGACCATTATGGCGTGTGGACCCGCCTGCAATTCGCTCCGGCGCACTGATGTCCTGGTAGGTGCCACCCTTGGTTGGCACGGACGTGTCCGCGTTCGCTCCAACAACGGCGCCGACCAGGGTTGGCCTCTACCAGAGCGCTGCACGCGCCCGGCGCAAAAACAGAAACGGCGGGGATCATCGATCCCCGCCGTTTTTTCACGCGATCAAAGCGCGATCAGTTCGCCGGCGGCGTGCGCTTGGCGCCTTCTTCGTCTTCTTCGTCGGCCTTGGCTTCGGCCGCCTGGGCTGCCGCATCGGCGTGGCCATCGGCGACCGGATCGATCGACGGTGTCACCACTGCATCGGCGACCGGGGCCGCAGCTTCCACCGGTGCAGCTTCAACTGCCACCGGAGCGACCGGCTGTTCGGCCACCGGCGCGGTCTCGACGACCGGCTTGGCTTCAACCACCGGAGCAGCGTCAACGATCTCCGGCTTGGCTTCTACCACCGGAGCGGTTTCGGTAGCGGCCGGCTTGGCTTCAGCCACCGGTGCAGCCTCGACCGCCGCCGGCTTCGCTTCGATCCCCTGAGCGACTTCAGCCACCGGGGCTGCTTCCACCGCGACCGGCTTTGCTTCGACCGCCGGTGCGGCAACAGCCACCGGTTGCGCCGGGGTTGCTGCGTCGATGGCATCGAGCATGCTGGTCTGCACCGGCGAGGACACCGGCTCTGCCTTGGCTGCGGCTTCAACCGCCGCCGGCACTTCGGCGGTGATCGGTGCGGCAGTCTCGACCACGGCGCTGCTCACCACCGCCACCGGTGCGGCGACAGCAGCGGCGGCAGTACGGACCGGCTTCTCGGCTTCGACAGCAACCGGTTCGGCTTCGTCATCGAAATCGAATTCCGGCTGCGCACGGGTCGGCTGTGCGGCGGCGACCGGAGTGGCCGGGGCGGCACTGTCGACGTTCGGCTCGACGCCCTCGGCGTCATCACCCTCGTCACCCTCGTCCTGGTCATCGCCCAGGCCGTCACCACCGGCAGCGTTCTCGGCGCCACCGCGACGACGACGACGGCCGCCACGACGGCCGCGACGGCGGCGGGTTGCACCTTCGCCAGCCTGCTCGCCATGGGCGTCGGCTGCAGTCTCTTCACCGGCAACCGCAACCACCTCGGCCTCGCCGGCAGCGGTCTCGACCGGTACTGCGTCCACCGGAGCGGCGGCCACCGGGGCAACCGGGGCGACCGGTGCAGTGGCTTCCTGCGCGGTCACCACGTTGGCGGCGACGGCGTTGGCGGCCACAGCTGCTGCCGCGGTCACACCTTCAACCGGGGCTTCGGCGACGTTGCGCTGCGGCTTCTCGGCCGACTTGTCACCGTCCTGCTGCTGGCGCGGCTGCTTGGGCTGCTTCAGCTTCGGCTGGTTCTGGCCCTGGCCCTGCTGCTCGTTGCGCGGCTTGTTCTGCTGCTGCGGCTGCTGCTGGCCATCCTTCTGCTGCGGCTCTTTCTGCCTGCCCTGCTGCGGCTGCTGCTGGGCATTGCCGTTGTTGCCGTTGCGGCCGTCCTTGTTGCGCTGCTCAGAACGGTCCTTGCGGTTGCCGCCATCCTTCTGCTGCTGCGCGTTGCCGTTGCCACCGTTGCCACGGTTTTCGTCGCGACGGTCCTTGCGATCCTTGTTGCGATCCTTGTTGCGGTCCTTGCGACCACCGTCCTGCTGCTGGCGCGGAGCCGGGGCGGCCGGAGCCGGGGCCGGCGCCGGCTCGCCACCGAACACGCGCTTGAGCCAACCGATCACGCCGCCGCTCGAAGCCGGCGCCACGGGCGCTGCCACGACCGGAGCCGGAGCGGCTGCAGCCGGAGCCGCTTCCTCGCGCACCGGGGCGGGAGAGGTGTGCTTGACCTGGGTCACTGCCGGCGGCGGGATGTTCAGCTGGCCCTTGGTCAGGGCGTGCACCGGCAGCTTGCGCGGGGTGCCGCGCTGGTAGCTGGGCTTGCTGCTCTCTTCACCGAGCTCGTTCTCACGCAGGCGGGTGACCGCATAGTGCGGGGTGTGCAGCTGCTCGTCGGCGACGATCACGATCGGCGCTTCGTGGCGCTGCTCGATCTCGCGCAGGGCGCTGCGCTTCTCGTTCAACAGGTAGTTGGCGATCTCCACCGGCGCCTGGACCAGCACCTGCCCGGTGTTCTCCTTCATCGCGTGCTCTTCGGCGACGCGGATGATCGACAGCGACAGCGACTCGACGCTGCGCATGCGGCCGTGGCCGTCGCAACGCGGGCAGACGATCTGGCTGGATTCGCCCAGGCTCGGGCGCAGGCGCTGGCGGCTCATTTCCAGCAGGCCGAAGCGCGAGATGCGGCCGACCTGCACGCGGGCACGGTCGTACTTCAGCGCGTTGGCCAGGCGATTCTCGACCTCGCGCTGGTGCTTGTTGGAGGCCATGTCGATGAAGTCGATCACCACCAGGCCGCCCAGGTCGCGCAGGCGCAGCTGGCGGGCCACTTCCTCGGCCGCTTCCAGGTTGGTCTGGAACGCGGTGTCCTCGATGTCGCTGCCCTTGGTGGCGCGCGAGGAGTTCACGTCGACTGCGGTCAGTGCTTCGGTCTGGTCGACCACGATCGAGCCACCCGACGGCAGGCGCACGTTGCGCTCGTAGGCACCTTCGATCTGCGACTCGATCTGGAAGCGGTTGAACAGCGGGATGTCGTCCTTGTAGTGCTTGAGCTTGCGCAGGGTCTGCGGCATCACCTGCTGCATGAACTCGCGGGCGTGCTCGTACATCTCCTCGGTGTCCACCAGGATCTCGCCGATGTCGGCGCGCAGGTAGTCACGCAGGGCGCGCACGATCAGGCGCGATTCCTGGTAGATCAGGAACGGGGCCGGCTTGCTCAGTGCGGCTTCGGCGATGGCGCGCCAGACGTTGAGCAGGTAGTCCAGGTCCCACTGCAGCTCTTCCGCATCGCGACCGACGCCGGCGGTGCGGATGATCACTCCCATGTCGTCGGGAATGTTCAGCTTGTCCAGGGCCTCCTTCAGCGCGGCACGGTCTTCGCCCTCGATGCGGCGGGACACGCCGCCGGCGCTGGGCGAGTTCGGCATCAGCACCATGTAGCGGCCGGCCAGCGAGATGAACGTGGTCAGGGCGGCGCCCTTGTTGCCACGCTCTTCCTTGTCGACCTGGACAACGATCTCCTGGCCTTCCTTCAGCAGCTCGCGGATGCCGGCCTTGTTGTGGTCGACACCGGCCTGGAAGTAGTCGCGGGAGATTTCCTTCAGCGGCAGGAAGCCATGGCGGCCACCGCCGTACTCGACGAAGGCGGCTTCCAGCGAGGGCTCGATGCGGAAGATCCGGCCCTTGTAGATGTTGGACTTCTTCTGTTCCTTCGACGGCTGTTCGATGTCGATGTCATACAACGACTGGCCATCCACGATGGCAACACGCAGCTCTTCAGCCTGCGTGGCGTTGATCAGCATTCGCTTCATTGTTGCGTTCCTCGCAAGCGGCTACCGCGCGGAACGCCATGGGGTTTCGCCTCTGGACACGGCTCGCCGCCCATTCGCGCAAGCGCGGGGAGGGCGGCTTGGGTTTCCAGCGCTACGACACCACGGCAGGCCGCGGGAGCGCTTCACTCTTATGGGTTTTGGGTGTTGCAGGGCCGCAGGCAGCTGTCAGCCAGGCTGGAGCGCCACGCGGGACATGTTCAGCACGGTTGCGTGTCAGGCATCCGGCGATGGCCGGGAAGGCCGGTGAGCCGCTAACATGGCCGCCCCGCGGGCGGTGGTCGCGCACTGTGCCGGATTCGTCGGAAGCTGGGCTTCTGGCCCTGAGTAACTTCCAACGAAATCAATCCCTTATCTCGCCCCCCGAGTGTAACAGAATAAACAGCCTGATGACCGCCCAAGACCCGACCAAACCCGCTGGCGACAAGCCTTCCGTGCGCATGATCACCGTTCCCGCCGACCGCGCCGGCCAGCGCCTGGACAACTTCCTGCTCGGCCAGCTGAAGGGAGCCCCGCGCAGCCTGGTGTACAAGCTGGTGCGCAGCGGGCAGGTTCGGGTGAACGGCGGCCGCGCCAAGGCCGAGCGCAAGCTGGAGGCGGGCGATGAGGTGCGCGTGCCGCCGGTCCGTCTCAGTGAGGAAGGAGACAAGGCCGCCCCGCCAGAGGCGTTCATGCGGCGCCTGGAGCAGGCCATCGTCTTCGAGGACGCCCGGCTGCTGGCCCTGAACAAGCCCTCCGGCGTGGCCAGCCATGGCGGCAGCGGCATCAGCTTCGGTGCCATCGAGACCCTGCGCGCGTTGCGCCCGGGACAGACACTGGAGTTGGTCCATCGGCTGGATCGCGACACCTCGGGCCTGCTGATCGTGGCCAAGAAGCGTTCGGCGCTGAGCGAACTGCAGGCGCTGTTGCGTGAAGACCACGGCGCCGGCATCCGCAAGCGCTACCTGACCCTGCTGGCCGGCCGCATGCCGGACGGCGTGATGACCGTCGACGCGCCGCTGCACGTGGGCCTGCGCCAGGGCGGCGAGCGCCATGTACAGGTCAATGCCATCGGCAAGGAATCGATCAGTCACTTCCGGGTGCTGGAGCGCCGCGGCGGCCAGTCGTACTGCGAGGTGCGCATCGAAACCGGCCGCACCCATCAGATCCGCGTGCATGCCCAGCATCTGGGCCATCCGGTGGCCGGTGACGACAAATACGGCGATCCTGCGGTCAACAAGCGGCTTCGTGAGCAGATCGGGCTGAAGCGCCTGTTCCTGCACGCGGCCTCGCTGGAGTTTGCACTGGACGACGGCAAGAGCCCGTATGTGCTGAACGCGCCGCTGGCGGATGAGCTGGTCGAGGCGCTGGACCGCCTGCGCTGACGGCGGTTCGGCGCCGCCGGGTGCTCGGTCGGCGCCGTCGCTTCCCTACGGAGAGTGGGCTTGTCACTTTCTTTGCTCGTGCAAAGAAAGTAACCAAAGAAACACGCCGCCATCCGCGAGCCGGCGCCGCGCGCCGGTGCCCTGCGCTCCTCGGTCCGCCGAGGGACGGCGCGGAACGCGCTGCGCTCAGACACCCGCGCCTCTTCGCCCTCGCCGGACCTGCGGTGCTCGGCTCGCTACAAGGCGGACCCGGACATCCGCAGCGTAGGCCCATACCCGCCCGTGACCTCTCGATACTGTGGGACGTACCAGCCGCGAGGGGGCTCAGCCCGTCGGCCGCAAACCCCTCACCATTTGAACAGCACCAGGCTGATCGCCAGCGTGCCCATGCCCGCCACCAGCCCATAAACGGTCTCGTGACCCTTGGCATAGCGCTTGGCGGCCGGCAGCAGCTCATCCAGCGCCAGGAACACCATCACGCCGGCAATCAGCCCGAACACCCAGCCGAAGGTGGCGTGCGACAGCGACCCGGACAGCAACCAGTAGCCGAGCGCGGCGCCCACCGGCTCGGCCAGGCCCGACAGCAGGCTGGCGCTGAACGCATAGGCCTTGTTCTGGGTGGCGAAGTACACCGGCACCGCGATCGCGATGCCCTCGGGGATGTTGTGGATGGCAATCGCAAAGGCCAGTGGCATGCCCACCGACGGGCTTTCCAGCGTGGCGAAGAAGGTCGCCAGCCCTTCCGGGAAATTGTGCGCGGTGATCGCGACCGAGGTCAGCAGCGCGACCCGCTTCAGGTACTCGCGGCTGTTTTCGCGGAACGCGGGATCCTGCTTGTCCAGGCTGTCATGCGGGTTGGGAATGAAGTGGTCGATCAGCACGATCACGATCACGCCCAGCAGGAACGCCAGGGTGCCGTAGGTGAAGCCGGTGCGCTCGCCATGGGCCAGTGCGAACGAAGCAATGGACTTGTTGAGGATTTCCGACAGCGACACATAGACCATCGCGCCGCCGGCGAAGGCCAGGCCGAACGCCAGCAGGCGCGGGCTGGGGCGGCGCGAGAACAGCACCAGCAGGCTGCCGATCGCAGTGGCGAGGCCGGCCGCGAGGGTGACCGCCAGCGCAATCCAGATGTTTTCGGGGAGAATCTGCAGCATCTACCGACGCAGTCCTGGTCAACAGACAACCGCCCCGGACAGGGCCGGGGCGGCGAGGGCGAGGCGGGCGCCGGCTGGCCTCGTCGGGTGCGTGCGATCAGCCGCCGCGACGCAGGCGCTCTTCAATGGCGAAGCATTGGTCCGGCTTCGGCTGCGGCGGGTTGAAGCTGACCGGCACCTGGATGGTGGCCGGCACCGGCTGGCCATTGCGTGTCGCGGCCTTGAACTGCCAGCCCTGCACGGCGGTTTTGGCCAGTTCGTCCAGCTGCGGGTTGCCCGCGCCAGTCAGCAGGGCGACCTCGCTCGGCTTGCCGTCGGTGCCGATGGTCACCTTGAACGTACTGGTGCCGCCCACGCCCATGCAGGCCAGTTCAAGCGGGTACTGCGGCGGCGGCGTCTTCACCGCTGCGACTTCGGTCGGCGGTGGCGGCGGTGGTGCCGGCGGTTCGGACGAGCCGCAGCCGGCCAGGCCGGTCGCAGCGATCAGGGACAGGCTCAGCAAGCGTACGTTCATGGCAGTTGCTCCGTCAGGGCCGAAGTCTTTGCCGCGCAGATGAAGTCGTTCTCGCTCAGACCGCCCACGTCGTGGGTAGAAAAGCGCACGACCGCGCGGTCGTAGTGCACGCCCAGGTCCGGATGGTGGTCCTCGCGATGGGCAATCCAGGCCAGCGCGTTCACGAAGGCCATGGTGGCGTAGTAATCCTTGAAGCGGAAGGTGCGCGTCAGGGCCTGCCCGCCCTCGCTCAGTTCCCAGCCGGGAACCTGCGGCAGCAGTTCGGCCAGGCGGGCTTCGCCGAGCTTGTGGTCGCTGCCTTTGCGTGGCACGCAACGGGCCTGGGCCAGTGGAATCAGGTCGGCCATGGGAATCTCCACCTCGTGTTGACTGAACAATGCGCCGGACGGTGTATAAACCGAATGAGCGGCTGACGCTTACTTGGCTAGAATAGCCTGATGATCCAGATCTCCGACACTGCCCAGACCCATTTCCGCAAGCTGATCGAACGCGAGGGCGTGCCTGGCATGGGCGTGCGCCTGAGCGCGGTCGACCCCGGTACCCCGCGCGCCGACGCCCGGCTGGAATTCGCCGAACCCGCCGACCTGCTGGGCGACGAGTGGGCGGTGGACTGCGATGGCTTCACCCTCTATGTCGATGCCGGCAGCGTTGGCTGGCTCGACGGTGCCGAGATCGACATCGTCGCCGGCACCGCCGGTGCCCAGCAGCTGACCATCAAGGCGCCGCGCATCAAGGGTGAAGCGCCCGGTGATGCGGCCTCGCTGGTCGAGCGCGTGCACTGGGTGGTGGAGAACGAAGTCAATCCGCAGCTGGCCTCGCATGGCGGCAAGGTGGCCGTGCAGGAAGTCTCGGCCGACGGCGTGGTGCTGCTGCGCTTCGGTGGTGGCTGCCAGGGCTGCGGCATGGCCGACGTGACGCTCAAGCAGGGCATCGAAAAGACCCTGATGGGCCGCGTGCCGGGCGTGACCGCCGTGCGCGACGCGACCGACCACGACAGCGGCCACGCGCCGTACATCCCGCGCGACAACGTCGCCTGATCGCTGACGCGTGCCTCTGACCCGGGCCGAGCAACTCATCGATCTGCTGCTGGCGCGCCAGCAGCCCCGCGCCGTCCTTGAGAAGACCACGCGCCTGCCTTATGGCTGGGCGTTGTGGCTGCGCTCGCTGGGGCCGCTGCCGCGGCCGTTGCATGCCAGCGAAGTGATTGCGGTATTGCTGCCGCGTCCGCTGCCCGGCCGGCCAGGCCAATCGCCGCAGTTGTCACCGTGGCAGGCGTTGCGCCGTCTGTTCTGGCAGGACTGGGACGCTGCGCCGCGCGACCAGCGCTGGATGCGCTGGACCTCGGCGCTGATCAGCGCACTGCTGCACCTGCTGTTCTTCATGCTCCTGCTGTGGGTGGCGGTGATCCGCACCACTGCGCCAGACGAAGAGGGCGCCGAGGGCGAGCGCGTGCAGGTGGAGTTCGTCGGCCGCGCGACCCAGGAAGGCGGGGGTGATCAGCCCGGCGCCGAAGTCGCTGCGGCCGCTGCGGCAGGTCGGGTTGCGACGGGGCAGCAGGCGGACGCCGCCACAGCTCCTGCCCCGCGTCCGGCGGCTGCCGAAGCCGCCGCATCTTCCCCTGCATCCGCGCCGACCGCCAGTGTTCCTCCTCCGCCAGCCGAAGCCGAGCCGGCGCCGGTTGCCGCGCCGCCGCCTTCACCGGTCCAGGCCACCGAGGTGGCGCAGGCCAGCACGGATTTCGTGGTGCCGCCGGTCAGCGTGCCGCGAACCGAAGTCAGCGTCGTACCACGTGACAGCACGCCCGCTGTGCGCGAGCGCAGCGTGCAGCCGGTGCAGGCGCCGCCGACGCCAAGCCAGATGCGCAGCCCGGAACTGGCCGTGCGCACGCCGCAGGTGCGTGACATCCAGGTGCGCGAACGCGAAGTCAGCATCGTCGAAGCGCCCGTCGCGCCCAAACCGCTGCGCAGCCCTGAAATGCAGGTGCGCGTGCCACAGCAGGACGTGCAGGTGCGTGAACGTGAAGTGCAGGCCGTGGCCGATCCGCAGGTGCGGATGGCGGCGGTGGCCGGGCGTGAGCCCGCCGTACGCGCGCCCACCGGTCGTGATGTACAGGTGCGGGAGCGTGAAGTGGCCCCGGCACCGGCGGCGGCACCGGCATCCTCCAGTGGCAGTGCCTCCGTGACGCCTGCGGCTGCGGCGCAAGGCAGCGCGGCGCAGACGAGCAGCAGCACGCGTCCGTCGGCCTCCGGCAGCACACCGGCAAACGCCGGAGCGCGCCCGGCGCCCAATCCAGGCAACTGGGCCACGCCTGCCAAGGGCGACGACTGGGGTTCCTCCAGCCGTAACCGTGACGGTGCCAGCAGTGGCGCCCGCCAGGCCAGCAGTGCCGGCAAGGGCAATGGCCTGTTCAATGCCGATGGCAGCGTGCGCGTGCCAGGCCAGGACGGCGATGGCCATGCCGAGCGCGGTGCGCCCGGTGGCGCCAACGACGGCTGGAGCAAGGAGCGCATCGCGCAATCGGGCACATGGCTGAAACGTCCGCCGTACGACTACACGCCGACGTCGTTCGACAAGTACTGGGTGCCACAGGAATCGCTGCTGGCCGAATGGGTGCGCAAGGGCGTCAAGGCGATGGAGATTCCGTTGCCGGGCACCAACTCGAAGATCTCCTGCGTCATTTCGATCCTGCAGGCCGGTGGCGGCTGCGGCCTGACCAACCCCAACATGCAGGACCAGCCGGCCGTGGCACGACCACCGCCGGACATCCCGTTCAAGAAGGAACTGCAGGAAGACAACGGGAGCCGCTAGGACGGCGCATCCACGCATGGCGTGGATCTACTGTGCATCCAGCTGCGCCGGGTAGATCCACGCCATGCGTGGATGATCCATGGGGGGGCACGCCCATGCCGACCAAGGTCAGCCTCTATCAGGGCGTTGCCCTTACGCGCTCTGCGACAGGAACACCCAGAACGGGACGTCGCGGCCGACCCAATCGCGGCTGGCTTCATCCATCACGTCCAGCAGGGTGTCGAAGTCCCTCTGTGCGGCGGCGCGCAGCGCGTCCACATCGCACAGGAACAGCGCGTAGCCGTTGGCCGGCAGCCATTGCAGATCACGCAGGTTGTCCGACAGTGCATCCCAGTTGCCGCCGAAACCGGCCGGGAAATCCAGTTGCGCGGCGAGCCGGGCGAGGAGGGTGCGCTTGTCCGTCACGCCCTCCAGATCGATGCGGATCACCTTGAGGCTGGCATCGCGCATCGCTGCGGCCAGTGCGCCGATGTCATCGCTGTCGATGGCATAGACGCCGGCATTGTTGATGTCATGCAGGCCGAGGCCGAAATCATCGTGGCTCATCACTGCGCTCCCTGGGCCGGTACGGTGAAGCTGCGGAACGATTCGTAGTGGTCGTCGGTGTAGTACCAAGCCTCCGGCGGATCGCCGCCGGTGACGATGCGGCGCGTGCCACGCGTGCGTGCACCGGGGGTGTCGACGGTGTACTCGCGGTAGTAGCCACGCGGACGTTGCGGCAGCTGCTGCTCGCGGTTGCCGAAGGTGGTGCCGTCCTGGCGGTGCGGGAATGGACCGCCTCGCTGGATCAGGGCAATGGTCTGGCGTGCTTCGGTGGGCAGGAACGCGGGCAGGCCGTTGTCCCGTCCGGGCGTGGCCGTGGCAGGGGCCCGTGCGGTCGGTGTTCCCTGCAGGTCCGGTGCGAACTGTGGCGCCGGCGGCCGCTGCAGGAAATGGTTGGCGACCAGGCCGAGCAGCAGCAGGGCGATGGCGGTGATCAGCAGCCGGGGGTTGCGCATGGGCAGGGGCGGGCGAGGGTGGTACACGCACTGTAGCGCCTGCGCGCTGCATGGCGCATGAGGAGGGCGCCGCGTCACTGCTGCGTAACAATTGCCGTCGTGCTCACTGGCAGGACGCAATTTCCTTTACATCCCCCTTGGTAATCTGCGGGTCTGTCCCCATCATTCACGGCGCACCGCCCGACATCGTCGGGTGCCCTCGCAATCAGGAGATGCATCATGGCCTACACCCTGCCCAAGCTGTCCTACGCCTACGACGCGCTGGAGCCGCATATCGATGCGGCGACGATGGAAATCCATCACACCAAGCATCACCAGACCTACATCAACAACGTCAACGCGGCGCTGGAAGGCACCGAATACGCTGACCTGCCGGTCGAAGAGCTGGTGAAGAAGCTCAAGTCGTTGCCGGAGAACCTGCAGGGTCCGGTGCGCAACAACGGTGGTGGCCATGCCAACCACTCGCTGTTCTGGACCGTGATGGCCCCGAACGCAGGTGGCAACCCGGTGGGTGACGTGGCCAAGGCCATCGACAAGGACCTGGGCGGTTTCGACAAGTTCAAGGATGCCTTCACCAAGGCGGCGCTGACCCGTTTCGGCAGCGGCTGGGCGTGGCTGAGCGTGACCCCGGACAAGAAGGTGGTGGTCGAGAGCACCGGCAACCAGGACAGCCCGCTGATGGAAGGCAACACCCCCATCCTCGGCCTGGACGTGTGGGAACACGCGTACTACCTGAAGTACCAGAACCGCCGCCCGGAATACATCGGCGCGTTCTTCAACGTCATCGACTGGAATGAAGTCGAGCGCCGTTACCAGGAAGCGATCGCCTGATCGCGGTGACGGGATGAGTGGAAAGGCCGGGGGAGACCCCGGCCTTTTCTGTTGCAGGATCCCGGCACGACCTATTCCGCCGTGGCCGTAGCGTCCTGCAGGCGCAGGGTTGCCAACACGCCCAGGCGCAGTCCGGGCAGGTCGCCGTCGGCGGGCAGCAGGATCGGCTGCTGGCGGATGCCGCCGAAGTGCTTGACCTGGAACAGCACGTCCAAGCCGTGGCCACTGGCGCCGCCGCCACTGGCCGCAGGCGGCTCGGGGCGGCCGCCGGGATTGCGCCGTGCCGGCTGGAAGCCGGGCGTGCTCCGCACCAGCTCCACCGTGCTGGCCGAAAAGTCGCCCGCGATCAGGCTGGGCATGCCTTCGGCGGTGGCGCCGATCCAGGTCATCAGGTCGCTGGTCTGGTGTTGGCGGGCAGTGGCCTCGTCCGGGTCCGGGCGCAGCCGCGCCACATAGATGTTGACCAGCGCCTCGCCCAGCTTCAGCCGCATCATGCCGGCCGCACTGAAGGTGCCGGGAGGATGCAGCAGGGTCACGCCGTCCTCGCTCACCGGCAGCCGGGTAAGCATGGCATTGCCATGGCGCAGTGGCTGGCTGGGTGGGTCGGCGGTGACGAAGTCGCAGCTGTAGCGCAGCCGGCTGGCCAGCCAGCAGGCCGGGTTGCGGCCTTGCTGCTGCAGCACCTGCTGCACCGAGATCACGTCCGGCTGCAGGTCAGTCAGCAGTTGTGCGACCTGCTCGCGGCGCTGCTTCCATTGCGCGTCATCGCGGCTGGGCAGCTCCAGCGCGGCGACCGTCAGCTGCCGAGGTTCGCTCTCACTGGCAACGGCGGCCGGCGCCTGTGGCCGTGCCTGCGCCTGCAATGCCAGCAACAGCGCAAGGCAGCTGAGCAGGAGGCGGGCGGGGGCGAGGGGGCACATAACGATAAGTTTACGCTTTTGTCGTGGAGGTGCCGTGACTTCCGGCAGGGCCTGCACTGCCTGCCATGGATTGGCACCGTTGTCATGCAGCCCTGCAGCGTGCTTCGCAGGTCCTGGTTCCGGTAACCTTGCGCCTTTCGCTTTGCAGGAATGCCTTACAGGATGAGCCACGACGCAGTCGCCCCCATCGCCGGCCAAGGAAAGATGCCGCGCCAGATTCCGTACATCATCGGCAATGAGGCCTGCGAACGGTTCAGTTTCTACGGGATGCGCAACATCCTGGTGCAGTTCCTGATCACCTCGCTGCTGCTGCAGGAAATCACTGCGGAAGGCCGTGCCGGTGAAGCCAAGGACATCATGCACAGCTTCATGATCGGCGTGTATTTCTTCCCGCTGCTCGGTGGCTGGCTGGCCGACAGGTTCTTCGGCAAATACCACACCATCCTCTGGTTCAGCCTGGTCTACTGCGCCGGCCACCTGTGCCTGGCGCTGTTCGAGAACAGCCGCGAGGGCTTCTTCCTCGGCCTGGGCCTGATCGCGCTGGGTGCCGGTGGCATCAAGCCGCTGGTGGCCTCGTTCATGGGCGACCAGTTCGACCAGAGCAACAAGCACCTGGCCAAGATCGTCTTCGACGCCTTCTACTGGATCATCAACTTCGGCTCGCTGTTCGCCTCGCTGCTGATCCCGCTGGCACTGAAGAACTGGGGTCCGCAGTGGGCGTTCGGTATCCCGGGCATCCTGATGTTCATTGCTACCTTCGTGTTCTGGCTGGGCCGCAAGCGCTACGTGCTGGTGCCGCTGCCGCCGAAGGATCCGCATTCATTCGCCAACGTGGTGCGTACCGCGCTGACCACGCGCGTGGCCGGCCAGGGCCGTCCGGGCCTGGTGATCGCCGTGCTCGGCCTGGCGCTGGCGGCGGCCTCGTTCGGCCTGGTCGGCTCGCTGGGCATCGTGATCTGCCTGTGCCTGGCGCTGGTGGCCATCCTCGCCGGCATCGGTGGCGGTACCTGGTTGCAGCTGGACCGCGCCCGTGGCCAGCATCCGGCCGAAGCCGTGGAAGGCGTGCGCTCGGTGCTGCGCGTGCTGGTGATCTTCGCGCTGACCACGCCGTTCTTCTCGCTGTTCGACCAGAAGGCCTCGACCTGGGTCCTGCAGGGCCAGCAGATGCAGATGCCGAGCTGGTTCACCGCCTCGCAGATGCAGGCGCTGAACCCGCTGCTGGTGATGATCCTGATTCCGTTCAACAACCTGGTGCTGTACCCGGCCCTGCGCCGCTTCGGCTTTGAGCCGACCGCGCTGCGCCGCATGACCGCCGGCATCGCCTTCAGCGGCCTGGCCTGGATCGTGGTCGGCGGCATCCAGGTGGTGATGGACGGCGGCAACGCCATGTCGATCTTCTGGCAGATGCTGCCGTATGCGCTGCTGACCTTCGGTGAGGTGCTGGTCTCGGCCACCGGCCTGGAGTTCGCCTACAGCCAGGCGCCGCAGGCGATGAAGGGCGTGGTGATGAGCTTCTGGAACCTGACCACCACCATCGGCAACCTGTGGGTGCTGCTGTCGAACGCTGCCGTGCGCAACGATGCCGTGACCCACAGGATTGCCAGTACGGGCCTGAGCGAAGCGGCGTTCCTGATGTTCTTCTTCGCCGGTTTCGCCTTCGTCGCGGCGTTGGCCTTCGGTTGGTACGCGAAACGCTATCGTATGGTCGATAACTACCGTAGCGCCTGAGCCTGACATGACCCCTGTCAATCTGCTGTTGATCGCCATCACCGCCATCCTGTCGTGGATGGCGTTCAACAACCGCAAGCTGGCCGATCGCCTGATCCTGTGGCCGCCGGCCGTCGACCGCCATCGCCAGTACGACCGGCTGGTGACCTATGGCTTCATCCACGCCGACTGGTCGCACCTGATCTTCAACATGATCACCCTGTTCTTCTTCGGGGGATTCATCGAGAGTGTGATGGTGCAGCTGACCGGCAGCTACCTGACCTACCCGGCGTTCTACATTGGCGCGCTGCTGGTCTCGATCCTGCCCAGCTACCTGAAGAACCAGAAGAATCCGAACTACCTCAGCCTCGGGGCATCCGGTGCGGTGTCGGCGGTGCTGTTCGCCTTCATCCTGATCAAGCCGTGGTCGATCATCCTGGTGTTCTTCATCCCGGCACCGGCGATCATCTATGCCGCGTTCTACGTCGGCTACAGCATCTGGATGGACAAGCGCGGCGGCGACCGCATCAACCACAGCGCGCACCTGGCAGGTGCGGCGTTCGGCGTGATCTTCATGCTGGCCATGCAGCCGAGCATCTTCAACCACTTCCTGCGCGAACTCTCCAACCCGACCTTCCGCCTGGGCGGCTGAAGCGTGCCGGGGTCGGATCCTGTGGATCCGGCCCCGGCGTATCCGGTTTCAGGCCTGGGTCGTGTGGCCGTAGGTATCCAGCAGGCGGGCGAACACTTCCTCGCCGATGCGCTGGAAATCCTGATCCTCGGTCTGCCCTTCCACCGCCAGTTGCAGCAGGCCCTCCAGCAGGGCGCGGTCGGTATCGGAATGGGAATCGCTGGCGTGCATGGGAGCCTCCACGGTGGTGCACATGGTCAACGGTCGCAAGGGTCGTGCCAGCCTGGCCGTACCCCTCCATAGGCGATAGCGGCCGGCCCGCCTCCAGCTTGAGGGCGAAAACTGACGTGAATGGACTGGACTTGCCCCTGTTCAGGCTTCACGCGATCATGGCGCCCGGCTGCGCACCATCCACGCAGTCGCCGCAGGAGACAGTTCCATGGCTTCGGTCACGCCCCCCGGTCTGGCCTACGAGGTCGAACACGACCTGGCCAACCACCGCTTCACCGCCCGTGTGCGAGGACAGCTGGCGGTGCTGGACTACCAGATCAAGCGCAAGCGCATGGTGATCACCCACACCGAGGTGCCCGAGCCGATCGCCGGCCGTGGCATCGCCGGTGAGCTGACCCGCGTGGCACTGCGTTTCGCCCGCGAGCAGAAGTACAAGGTGGTGCCGGCATGTTCCTACGCCGAGGCTTTCCTGCAGCGGCACGAGGAGTACCACGACCTGCTCGTTGGCTGAGTGCCAGCGGGCCACGCTTCAGCCATGGCAGGCGATGATGTACAAACATGAACAGGGGATCCCGATGAAGATTGGAAACAACCGGCCATTGCACGGCAGCGTGCTGGCCGGCGTGGTGGGCGTGCTGTTGCTGGCCGGTTGCCAGCGTGAAAGCGAGCCGGCACCGGCGACCGACGCGGCGCCCGCCGCCGAAGCCACCGCCGCCGGCGAGACGCCGGCCACGGAAGCGCCGCTGGACCTGCGCGACGTGATCGAAAACAACGAGCGTGAGGTGGTGGGCATCAGCTACCCGGCGGGTATCGACCGCTACCCCGGCCTGGCGCGCGCGCTGCAGGACTATGCCACCAGCGCACGCAGCGACCTGCAGCAGGCGCTGGACGGGCTGGGCAACGACAAGCCGACCATGCCCTACGAGCTGTCGTTGAGCTTCGAGAAGCTGCTGGAAACGCCGCAGCTGGTGGTGGTCAGTGCTGATGGCAGCCGCTATACCGGCGGCGCCCATGGCGAACCGCTGGTGGCGCGCTTCGTGTGGCTGCCGCAGCAGCAGCAGATGCTCAGCGCCGACAAGCTGGTGGCCGATGCCAAGGGCTGGAAGGTGATCAGTGAGTTCGTCGCCGACCAGCTGCGCGAACGCGTGGCCACCCGCCTCAGCGGCGAGGACATGGACCCGGCCCAGCTGCAGGAAGCGCTGCGCAACGCATCGCGCATGATCGCCGACGGTACTGGCCCGCAGGCCGACAATTTCAGCCAGTTCCAGCCACTGACCGACGACAAGGGGCAGATCACCGCGCTGCGCTTTGTTTTCCCTCCGTACCAGGTGGGTCCATACTCGGACGGCACCCAGACCGCCGATGTACCGGCGGCGGTGCTGTTGCCGCACGTGGCCAAGGACTACGTGGAGCTGTTCGCACGCGGTTGACCGCAGTCGAGGAGGTGACGTGGATACAGGGTTGCAGGAGCGGGTCGCCGGCCTGCTCCACGAAGCCGGGGTCCGCATCGGCGGTACCCAGCCACAGGACATCCAGGTGCATGACCCGCGCTTCTTCGCGCGGGTCATGGGCCAAGGCTCGCTCGGCCTGGGCGAGAGCTACATGGAAGGGTGGTGGGATGCGAACGTTCTGGATGAATTCCTCGCCCACCTGATGCAGGCGCACCTGGATGAACGGGTGCACGGCTGGCGCGAAGTGGCCGATGCGCTGAAGGCGCGCCTGTTCAACCTGCAGGCGGGGCAGGGCAGCTACGAGGTCGGGCGCCGTCATTACGACCTGGGCAACGATCTCTACCAGGCCATGCTGGGCCAGCGCCTGGTCTACAGCTGCGGCTATTGGCGCAACGCCGATGATCTCGACGCCGCACAGGAAGCCAAGCTCGACCTGGTCTGCCGAAAGCTGGGCCTGCGCCCGGGCCAGCGCGTGCTGGACATTGGCTGCGGTTGGGGCGAAGCGCTGAAGTTCGCCGCTGAGCGCTACGGTGTGAGTGGCGTCGGCGTGACGATTTCGCAGGAGCAGGCCGAGTTCGCGCGGAACCTGTGCGCGGGCCTGCCGATCGAGATCCGATTGCAGGACTACCGCGAGCTGGACGAACCGTTCGATGCGATTTTCTCGATCGGCATGTTCGAGCACGTCGGTGACAAGAACTACGCGGGCTTCTTCGAGGTGGCCAAGCGTTGCCTGTCGCCGCGCGGCCTGCTGCTGTTGCACACCATCGGCACCAACATCTCCCGGCATCGCACCGATCCGTGGATCGCGCGCTACATCTTTCCCAACTCGATGCTGCCGTCGGCGGCGCAGATCACCCGGGCGTTCGAAGGCCGTTTCGTGCTGGAAGACTGGCACAACTTCGGCACCGACTACGACCTGACCCTGCAGGCATGGCGGCGCAACGTGGAAGCAGCGTGGCCACGGCTGGATGCGCGCTATGACGAGCACTTCCGCCGCATGTGGCGCTTCTACCTGGCCGGGTCGATGGCCACCTTCCGCTGCCGGCACGCGCAGCTGTGGCAGCTGGTGCTATCGCCGGAAGGCGTGCCGGGCGGATACGTGGCGCCACGCTAAAGGGTGCGCGGGGGGGAGGGCGGGCCGGAGGCGACACTCACTGACGCCAAATCCGTGTGTTGCACGGTCTGCTCCGCGCGTGGGCGTCGTCGACGCTAAGCTGTTGGGTCGGCGGGATTACCGCATTCCTGAAGGCGTTGCAGCATGGGTTGGGACATCACCTACCATCCAGTCGCGGATTCGGGGATCCGTGACATCTATTTCCGTGCGCTGGAGGACGTGACGCTGGTCGAGGCGCTGCAACAGCGGTTCCGGATCGAGCCGTTCTACATGGAGCAGTTGCAGGAACGCATCGACGAGGCTCGCGCGATCAGCGCCGAAGTGCCTTTCGAGAAGGGGCACGCGTTGTACCTGGCGATCGTGGCCGGTCACCTGCGCCGGTATCATTACCTTCGCGGGAGCGCCCTTTCGTTCTTCATCGACGACCCAGTGATTGCCCGTTATTTCGCCGACTGGCGGCAACTGGTGCCGCCGCAGTGGGCGGACGCCGCTGCCGGAAACCACCTGCGCGAGAACTACGGTGGTGGTGTGTTCATCACGCATGACCGGCTGAAGCAGATGCGCGCGGACTACGGCGGGGACAATGAACTGCGTGCGCGTCTGGACGAGCTGTTTTCCGATGGTCGACTGGCCGTGTTCTGGAGCGTTGTCGATGATGCCATCGGCAAGGAATGCGGATTGCTGGAAGCAAGCGAGGTGGTCGAGCCGAACCCGATGGACCTCAATGCATCGACCAGCATGAGCAATCTACTCAACTGCGCCCCCGATGGCGCGTTGCTGTACGCGGAGGCCGCCGCGGCCCAACTGCAGGAGTTCCTGGGCGCCCATACCTCTCCTGCAGCTGCTCCAAAAAGCCGATGGTGGGAGCGGCTGTTCCGGCGGTGACCGGAGATCATCCACGGATGGATGGGATCTACCGGGACTGCAGTAGATCCACGCCATGGGTGGATGCCACAAAAAAACCGCCCGGTCTCCCGGGCGGCTTTCGTTTCACGCTAGCGCGCAGGCGATCAGTTGCCGGCGCCGGTCAGGCCACGCTTTTCCAGCAGCGGTTCGATCTGCGGCTCGTGGCCGGCGAAATCGCGGAACAGCTGCATCGCGTCGACGCTGCCGCCCTTGGACAGCAGGGTGGCGCGGAAGTGGTCGCCGTTCTTGCGGCTCAGGCCGCCATTGTCCTTGAACCACTTCTGGGTGTTGGCGTCGAGCACTTCCGACCAGATGTAGGCGTAGTAGCCGGCCGAATAGCCGCCCATGATGTGGCTGAAGTACGGGGTCTTGTAACGCGGCGGAACCGGCGCGTAGTAGATGCCGTCCTTCTCCAGCGCGGCGCGCTCGAAGGCCATCACGTCCTTGGCCGCCGGCACCTGGTCGGCGCCGATCTGGTGCCAGCGCTGATCCAGCATGGCCGCACCCAGGTACTCGGTGGTGGCGAAGCCCTGATTGAACTTGGCCGCCGCCAGCACCTTGTCCAGCAGCGCCTGCGGCATCGCCGAACCGTTCTGGTAGTGCTTGGCGTAGTTCTTCAGGATGACCGGGTTGTCAGCCCACATCTCGTTGACCTGCGAGGGGAACTCGACGAAGTCACGCGGCACCGAGGTACCCGAGAAGTACGGGTACTTCACGTTGGAGAACATGCCGTGCAGGGCGTGGCCGAACTCGTGGAAGGTGGTGTTCACCTCATCCCAGGTCAGCAGGGTCGGCTGGCCGGCCGGCGGCTTCGGGATGTTCAGGTGGTTGGCGACCACCGGCTTGAAGCCGGTCAGCTTGGACTGCGAGACGTAGGAGTTCATCCATGCGCCACCGCGCTTGGAGGCGCGTGCATACGGGTCGAAGATGAAGATCGCCAGCTGGCTGCCGTCGGCATCGAACACGTCGTAGACGGTGACGTCATCGTGATAGACCGGCAGGTCGGTGCGCTGCTTGAAGGTCAGGCCGAATTCCAGGTTGGCGGCATGGAACACGCCGTTCTCCAGCACGTTCTTCATTTCGAAGTACGGCTTCAGCTGCGACTCGTCGAAGTTGTACTTGGCCTGGCGCACCTTCTCGCTGTAGAAGGCCCAGTCCCACGGTTCCAGCTTGAACGTCGGCTTGCCGGCCGCCTTCTGTTCCTGGTCGATCATCGCCTGCAGGTCGGCAGCTTCGCGCTTGGCGTTGGCCACGGCGGCCGGAGCCAGCTTGCCCAGCATCGCGTTGACCGCTTCCGGCGTCTTGGCGGTCTGGTTGGTCAGGTTGTAGGCGGCGAAGTTCGGGAAGCCCATCAGCTTGGCCTTGTCGGCACGCAGCTGCATGATGCGCGAAACCAGCGCGGTGTTGTCGAACTCACCGCCGCGGCTGCCGCGGCTGACCGACGCTTCGTAGATCTTCTGGCGCAGGGCGCGGTTGGCCAGGTTGGTCAGCGGCGGCTGGCCGGTGGTGTTGAGCAGGGTGATCACGTACTTGCCGTCCTGGCCGCGGGCCTTGGCAGCTTCGGCGGCGGCGGCGATCTGCTCCTTGGACAGGCCGTCCAGCTCCTTGACGTCGTCGACGGTGATCGCCGAAGCGTTCACTTCCGACTGCACGTTCTGGCTGAACTTGGTACCCAGGTTGGCCAGCTCGGCGTTCATCGCCTTCAGCTTGGCCTTGTCGGCCTCGGACAGCTTGGCACCGGCGCGCACGTAGTTGTCGTAGTACTTCTCGACCAGGCGTACGCCTTCGGCGTCCAGGCCCAGCTGGCCGCGGGTGTCGTACAGCGCCTGGATGCGGGCGAACAGCTTGCCGTTCAGCGCGATCGCATCGCTGTGCGCGGCGAACTTCGCCGAGTAGTCGGCCTGCAGCTTCTTGCGGGTGTCATTGGTATCGGCACCGACCAGGCTGAAGAACACGGTGGTCGCACGGTCGAGGATGTCACCGCTCTTTTCCAGGGCGATGATGGTGTTGTCGAAGGTCGGCTTGGCCTTGTTGTTGGCGATCGCCTCCACTTCCTTCAGCTGCTGCGCCATGCCGGCGTCGAAGGCCGGGGCGAAGTCGCTGTCCTTGATCCTGTCGAACTGCGGATAATGCAGGGGCAGCGGGCTTTCGGCGAAGAACGGATTGGCCTGCTGGGCATGGGTGCTGGCAGCCGGGGTGGCGGCGCCGGCCGAGAAGGCGGGCAGGGCAAGGCCGAGGGACATGGCCACGGCAAGGGCAAGGCGGGTGGTCAAGGCAGGAACTCCGGTAAGGCAAACAAGGGCCCGAGGGTAACCCGGCCGGCGGCGCCCGCACTTGTGTCAAAAGGCATGTTGCCGGGTCCGGGCGCGGGTACCATGCATTTACCGCCCACGGCCCGCCACCATGACCACCGCCTACGATTTCAGCTTCCGTGACCTCGACGGCCATCCACAGGCGCTGGCCCGTTATCAGGGCCACCCGTTGCTGCTGGTGAACGTCGCCAGCCGCTGTGGGTTCACCCCGCAGTACACCGGGCTGGAACAGCTGTGGCAGGACTACCGCGAACGCGGCCTGGTGGTGATCGGCTTCCCGTGCAACCAGTTCGGCGCGCAGGAGCCGGGGGACGCGGCGCAGATCCGCCACTTCTGTTCGCTGGATTATCCGGTCAGCTTTCCGCTGTCGGAGAAGATCGAGGTCAACGGCGAGGGCGCTGATCCGTTGTGGGCCTGGATGACGCACGAAAAGCGTGGCCTGCTCGGCAGTGCCCGCATCAAGTGGAATTTCAGCAAGTTCCTGGTCGATCGCCAGGGGCAGGTGGTGTCGCGGCATGCGCCCACCACCCGGCCGGAGCAGTTGCGCAGCGCGATCGAAGCGCTGCTGTAGAGCCGAGCCCACGCTCGGCTGCTTTTCCGGCTGACTCCGAGAGCGCGCGCCGCGCGCAAGCCGAGCGCGGGCTCGGCTCTACAGATGCGATGGGTTATTTCTCGACGAACGCGCGTTCGAACACGTAGTGGCCCGGTTGGCCGATGCGCGGCGAAACCTGGAAACCCCGGGCATCGAGCACGGTGCGAAGGTCGGCCAGCATCTGCGGGCTGCCGCAGATCATCGCGCGGTCGTTTTCCGGGCTCAGTTCCGGCAGGCCGAGGGTGCGCTGCATCTCGCCGCTCTCCATCAGCTGGGTCAGGCGGCCCTGGTTGGCGAACGGCTCGCGGGTGACGGCCGGGTAGTACAGCAGCTTGTCGCCGATCATTTCGCCGAGGAACTCGTGCTCACGCAGTTCCTTCTCGAAGTAATCGCGATAGGCCAGGTCCTTCTCGTAGCGCACGCCGTGGCAGAGGATCACCTTCTCGAAGCGCTCGTAGGTTTCCGGGTCCTTGATGACCGACAGCCACGGCGCCAGGCCGGTGCCGGTGCCCAGCAGGTACAGGTTCCTGCCGGGATGCAGGTCGCTGATCAGCAGGGTGCCGGTGGGCTTCTTGCCGACCAGTACCTTGTCGCCCGGCTTGATGTGCTGCAGGCGCGAGGTCAGCGGGCCGTCCTGCACCTTGATGCTGAAGAACTCCAGCTGTTCTTCCCAGTTGGCACTGGCAATGGAATAGGCGCGCAGCAGCGGTCGCGCCTCGGTTTCCAGGCCGATCATCACGAACTGGCCGTTCTCGAAGCGGAAACCGCTGTCGCGGGTGGTGGTGAAGCTGAAGTAGGCATCGGTCCAGTGACGGACCTCAAGCACCGTTTCGGCGCCGAAAGCGGAGGACATGGGCGTATCTATCGAAAGTCGTCGGGGGTGATTCTATCTCAAATGAGACAAGTTCTCATTGGGCGGAACGAGAGGCGTTCTCAGCGGTAACCCGCCGCCTGCAGCTCGAACAGCTCGGCATAGCGGCCGCCCTGCGCCATCAGCTGCGCATGGGTGCCGCTGGCCTCGATCCGGCCATCGGCCAGCACCAGGATGCGATCGGCCATGCGTACCGAGGAAAAGCGGTGGGAAATCAGTACTGCGGTGCGATTATCCGCCAGTTCCCTGAACCGCTGGAACACCTCGAACTCACTGCGGGCATCCAGCGCTGCCGTTGGCTCATCCAGGATCATCACCTGCGCATTGCGCATCCATGCGCGGGCGATGGCGATCTTCTGCCATTGGCCACCGGACAGGTCCACGCCCTGCTTGAAGCGGCGGCCGATCTGCTGGTCGTAGCCGCCGGGCAGGTCGTCGATGACTTCCTCGGCCATGCCGCGTCGCGCCGCGTCAGCGATGCGTGCCTGGTCGTCCATCGCCTCGACCTGGCCGACGCCGATGTTCTCGCCGGCGCTGAGGTTGTAGCGCACGAAGTCCTGGAAGATCACCCCGAGGTTGGCGCGCAGGTCATCCAGGTCGTAATCGCGCAGGTCGCGGCCGTCGAGCAGGATGCGGCCTTCGTCCGGCTCGTACAGCCGTGCCAGCAGTTTTACCAGGGTGGTCTTGCCGGCGCCGTTCTCGCCGACCAGGGCCAGCACTTCGCCGGCGTGCAGCTGGAAATCCAGATGGCGCACCGCCCACTGTTCGGCATCGGGGTAGCGGAAGCCGACGTTCTCGAATACGAAGCCCTGGCGGATCGGTTGCGGCACGCGCACGGCCCCATCGCGCGAGTGGATTTCCGGCTGGATCTGGAAGAACGAGAACAGGTCATCCAGGTACAGCGCCTGGCTGGCCACCTGCGAGAAGCCGATCAGCAGGCCTTCCAGCAGCTGGCGCAGGCGCAGGAAGCTGCCGGCGAGGAAGGTCAGGTCGCCGATCGAGAAGTCCCCGCGCACCGTGCGCCATGCGATGTAGGCGTAGGCGGTGTAATACCCCAGCGTGCCCAGCGCAGCCAGCAGCGTGCCCCAGAACGCGCGGCGCCGTGCCAGGGCGCGGTTGGCCTGGAACAATGCCACCGACAGGCGCCGGTAGCGCTCCACCAGGAAGCGGTGCAGGTTGTAGATCTTCACTTCCTTGGCCGTTTCCACGCTGGCGCCCAGCTGGCGCAGGTAGTCGAGCTGGCGGCGCTCGGGCGTCCACTGGAAGTTGAGGCTGTAGCCGGCCGCGTTGAAGTGCGATTCGCCGATGAAGGCCGGCACCAGTGCCAGCGCCAGCAGCAGGATCAGCCACGGCGCGTAGACCAGCAGGCCGACGGCGAGGCTGGCCACGGTGATCGCGTCCTGCACCTGGCCGAACAGCTGGCTCATCAGGTTCATCCGGCCCATGGTCTGGCGCCGCGCACGGTCCAGCTTGTCCTGCAGGTCCGGGTCTTCGAAATCCTCCAGGTCCAGCGTCGCGGCGTGTTCCATCAGGCGGATGCTGGTGGCGTTGGCGAACAGTTCGGAAAGCAGAGCGTCGGCGTAGCTGACCAGCCGGCCGAGCAGGTCCGAGGCGATGGCCAGGCCGAATTCCAGTGCCAGCAGGCCCAGCAGTGGATTGAGCAGGCCGCTGGACAGCGCCTCGCCCAGCGGCGGGAAGCCGGCATCGTGCTGGCTCAGGTGCAGGGCGCTGTCGATGATCAGCTTGCCGACGTACAGCATCGCCACCGGCAGCAGGGCACGGATCAGGCGCAGCCCCAGGCTGGCCAGGGTGAGCGCCGGACTGGTCTTCCAGACCATGCGCAGGAAAGGGGGCAGATTGCGCATCGCCCTGAAGCGCTGGCGCAGGCTGGGTTTCTTCGCGGCGGCAGCGCCAGCGGTGGCGGAAGCAGGCATGCGCGTATTGTGCGCGCCTGCTACGTGCAGAGGGGGTCAGTGCAGCCGTGTGGCCGGCACCGGGGTCAGATCCCTTTGCCACACAAAGGGATCTGACCCTCCCGCATCCACGCATGGCGTGGATCTACCGTGTCGACCGAGGTCGACACCTACCAGCAGCTCCAGTGAACTATCGAAGGCGGGGTGGGTCAGGTCGCAGGGGCGTGAGCCGCATGGATGCGGCGACCGAGCTTACATGGACGTACTTGCAGCGTCCCCTGTGACCTGACCCACCCTGCCAACCCGCAGAAGAGCCAGCTTTTGCCGTTGCTCCAGCTGTTGCTCTGGCCTCTGCGGGTGCCGGGCGGCAGCCCGGCCAACAGGACCCTTTTACGGCAGCGGCGGCAGCAGGCCCGCACCCAGCCGGTTCCAGGCGTTGATCACCGCGATGCCCATGCTCAGGTCACTGATGCCCTTCGCATCGAAGTGCGGCGCCAATGCATCGAACGCCGCCTGCGACGGCGCACCCTCGGTCAGCCGGGTCAGCGCCTCGGCCCAGCCCAGTGCCGCACGTTCGCGGGCATCGAAGAAGCGGCTTTCGTGCCAGGCGGGCAGGGTGTCCAGCTTGCGCGGCTCGATGCCGCCCTTACGCAGCGCCGTGCCGTGCATGTCCATGCAGTAGCCGCAGCCGTTGAGCTGCGACACGCGCAGGAACACCAGTTCCATCAGGGTCGGATCGATCGAGCTGTCATGCACCGCCTGGCTGGTGGCCAGCAGGCCCTTGAAGGCCTCGGCGGCCAGACGGGTGTAGGGGACGCGGGGGGAGGTGTGATCGGACATCGTGGGCTCCACAGCGGCCACGATGGCCGCCTTCATCACAAGGACGCCGCAGCGTTGCGGTGCGTGACAACCTTCGGCAATTTTTCTGGATTCAGCACGCTGTACACGTTGGCGATGCGGCCATCGACCACTTCGATGGTGGTGATCGAGTGCAGGCGATCGCCCTGGAAGCGCAGGATCGCAGGCTCGCCGTTGACGTAGCCCAGCTGCGCCGGATGCACCGCGCCGCGGCGGGCGATGGCCCAGAACAGGCGGCCGATGCGCTCGGCGCCCAGCAGCGGGCGGATCGCGGCGGTAACCACGCCGCCACCGTCGGAGACCAGTTGCGCGTTGGCGTGCAGCAGGGCCTGGATCGCCTCGCTGTCGCCGCGCTGCGAGGCATCCATGAAGCGCGTCAGCAACTGCCGGTGCTGGATGGCATCGGCGTTGAAGCGCGGCCGTCCGGCCTGCAGGCGCTGCCGGGCACGGTGCACCAGCTGCCGGCAGTTGGCTTCGCTGTGGCCGATCAGGTCGGCGATCTCACGGTAGTCGTGGTCGAAGGCCTCCTTCAGCAGGAAGGCAGCGCGTTCTTCGGGGCCGAGCTGTTCGAGCAGGGTCAGGAAGGCGACCGAGACCTCGTCGGCCAGCGCGTGCAGCTGGGCCGGACCGGGCGCCGGGTCCGGCTCCAGGGTGACCGCCAGCGGTTCGGCCAGCCATGGGCCGACGTAGTGCGCGCGCTCGCGCTTGGCCGCTCGCAGGCGGTCCAGGCCGAGCCGGGTGGTGGTGGTGACCAGCCAGGCCTCTGCATCGCGGACGCTGGCAGGATCGGCGCCGGACCAGCGCAGCCAGGCGTCCTGGACCACGTCTTCGGCGTCGGCGCGGCTGCCGAGCAGGCGATAGGCCAGCGCCATCAGGCGCGGGCGGTGGGTCTGGAAAACGGTTTCGGCGTTCATGTGGGCAAGGACGCCGCAGTGGCGCGTGGCGTGACAGAGCGTCGGGGGAATCTTGCCGGCCAGCGGCCAGCACGACCACCCCGGGGCCGGGGGAGGGGGTAAAATGGGCGGATTACCCCCGCCAGCCTCGAGCAAGCGAGCAAGCCGTGACATCGATCAAGCAGGAAGACCTCATCCAGTCCATCGCCGACGCGCTGCAGTACATCTCGTACTACCACCCGGTCGACTACATCAAGAACCTCGCCGCCGCGTACGAGCGCGAGGAGTCGCCGGCCGCGAAGGAAGCGATGGCCCAGATCCTGATCAATTCGCGGATGTGCGCCGAAGGCCACCGCCCGATCTGCCAGGACACCGGCATCGTCACCGTGTTCCTGGAAATCGGCATGGACGTGCGTTGGGATGACGCCACCATGGGCGTGGAAGACATGGCCAATGAGGGCGTTCGCCGCGCCTACATGCATCCGGACAACAAGCTGCGCGCCTCGGTGCTGGCTGATCCGGCCGGCAAGCGGATCAATACCAAGGACAACACCCCGGGCGTGGTCAACGTCAAGGTGGTGCCGGGCAACAAGGTCGACGTCATCGTTGCCGCCAAGGGCGGTGGTTCGGAAGCGAAGACCAAGTTCGCCATGCTCAACCCGTCCGACTCCATCGTCGACTGGGTGCTGAAGACCGTGCCGACCATGGGCGCCGGCTGGTGCCCGCCGGGCATGCTCGGCATCGGCATCGGTGGCACCGCCGAGAAGGCGATGCTGCTGGCCAAGGAGGCGCTGATGGAACCGATCGACATCACCGAGCTGCAGGCCCGTGGTGCCTCCAACCGCATCGAGGAGCTGCGCCTGGAGCTGTATGAGAAGGTCAATGCGCTGGGCATCGGCGCGCAGGGCCTGGGCGGCCTGACCACTGTGCTGGACATCAAGATCAACGACTATCCGACCCATGCGGCCAACCTGCCGGTGGCGATGATCCCGAACTGCGCCGCCACCCGCCATGCGCACTTCACCCTGGATGGTAGTGGCCCGGTAATGCTGGACCCGCCGTCGCTGGAAGACTGGCCGAAGCTGACCTATGACGCGTCCAAGGGCACCCGGGTGGACCTGGACACGATCACCCCGGAGGACGTGGCCAGCTGGAAGCCGGGCCAGACCCTGCTGCTCAACGGCAAGCTGCTGACCGGCCGCGATGCCGCGCACAAGCGCATGGTCGACATGCTCAACAAGGGCGAGGAACTGCCGGTCGACCTGAAGGGCCGCTTCATCTATTACGTCGGCCCGGTCGATCCGGTGCGCGACGAAGTGGTGGGCCCGGCCGGCCCGACCACGGCGACCCGCATGGACAAGTTCACCGAGCAGGTACTGGCACAGACCGGCCTGCTGGGCATGGTCGGCAAGGCTGAGCGCGGCCCGGCCGCCATCGAGGCGATCAGGAAGCACAAGTCGGCCTACCTGATGGCCGTTGGTGGTTCGGCCTACCTCGTGTCGAAGGCCATCAAGGCCGCCAAGGTGGTTGGTTTCGCCGACCTGGGCATGGAGGCGATCTACGAGTTCACCGTGCAGGACATGCCCGTGACCGTGGCGGTGGATTCCACCGGCGAATCGGTGCACAAGACCGGCCCGCGCGAATGGCAGGCCCGCATCGGCAAGATTCCGGTGGTTGTGGAGTAAGCCCTCCATCCCGGACCAGACAACGGCGCCCCTGTGGCGCCGTTGTTGTGTGGGCAAAAATATTGATGTTCCGGTAGCGGTTGTTCTGCTACGGTCGGAACACCCTCGCACAGGACGTGTCCATGGCCCTGCATCGATTCATCGTGGTAGGCACGCTGCTGGCCCTGGCCGGCTGCAGCACCCCGGCGTCGTACGAAGGCGCGGATTTCCCCGCATCGGCGCAATGCCGCGTGCAGTGCCAGGCCGGCTATCGCAGCTGCATGGCGCAGAATGACTCTCTCGGCAGCCGCCAGAGCAATTGCGAGCAGCAGGTGGTGCCGGCGCCGGACAAGCGCTGCAAGGACGTGGACAATCCGGACCTGCGCCGTGCCTGCGAACTGAAGACGCACGACTGCGCGATGCGCGCGCCGATGATGTCCTGTGGCGAGCGCCGGGATTCCTGCATGAGCAGCTGCGGCTGAGCAATGATCGCGCGCGTGGGCGCATAATCGGCTGATCCACCCGCACAGGATCTTCCGCATGAGCACCACGCTGTATGGTTCGACCAGTACCGCCGCGCTGGTCGTGCACTGGCTGCTGATCGAGCTCGGCATCGAGCATGAACTGGTGCTGCTGGATTTCGACGCGCGCGAGCACAAGTCGGCGCAGTACCTGGCGCTCAATCCGGCCGGTGTGGTGCCGACACTGTTGATCGATGGCCTGGTACTGACCGAAGCGGCGGCCATCGCCCTGTACCTGGCCGATCGCCACCCGGAGGCTGGCCTGCTCCCGGTGCCGGGCACGCCGCAGCGTGGCGATGCCTACCGCTGGATGTTCTGGTGTGCCAATACGCTGCAGCCGGCCTATCGGGCCTGGTTCTATCCGCATGAAATGGCCGGCGAGGCGAACGTCGAGGCCAGCCGCGAGAGGGCGCGTCAGCGGCTCGAAGCGGCCTGGCAGCACGTTGCCGCTCACCTGCAGGCGCACGGCCCGTACCTGCTGGGCGCCACGCCCTGCGTGGTCGACTACATGCTGGTGATGCTGATGCGCTGGTCGCGCAACATGCCCAGGCCCAGCGACACCTGGCCAGTGCTGAAGGCGCATGCCACCTCGATGAAGGCGCGCCCGGCGTTCGCCGAGGTCTACCGCCGCGAAGGCATCACCGACTGGCGGTAACCAAAAAAGGGGACGGAGGGAATTAAGTCGTTTGTGCACATACGACTTAATTCCCTCCGTCCCCTTTTTCGGGTTACAGGATCTCCAGCACTGTTTCCGGTGGGCGGCACAGCCGCGTGCCCTTGGCCGTGCGCACCACGGGGCGATTGATCAAACGGGGGTGTTCGCTCATCGCCGCCAGCAGCGTGGCGTCGTCGGCGCCGTCCAGGCCCAGTTCGGCGAACAGCGCCTCCTTGCTGCGTACCAGTTCCTGTGCGTGCAGCCGGGATTCGGCCAGTACCTGGCGCAGCGTGGCTGCGTCCGGCGGGTTGCCCAGGTAGTCGATCACCACCGGCTCGAAGCCCGCATCGCGGATCAGCTTCAGTGCGCCGCGCGAGTTGCTGCAGGCCGGGTTGTGCCAGATCGTCACGTCCATCAGAACCACTCCAGCAGAGACACGCCCACACCCACATAGGTGGCCTTGTGGTTGTAGTCGATCAGGCTTTCGCCGTAGCCGTCGAAGACCTGCACATGGCCACGCAGCAGGTTGCTGATGGGGAAGCCGTAGTCCAGCTGCAGCGCACCGTGCGAACGGCTTCCGGTGCGCAGTGAATGGCGCGCCATCAGCGAGACCTCATGCCCATTGCGGTTCCAGGTCAGGGTGGCGTCGCCGCGACCCATGTAATCCTCGATGTCCGGATTGTTGTCTTCGCTGCGGCTTTCGGGAATGCGGTACCAGGGACGCAGCACCAGCGCCCAGTTCTCGCGGTCCAGGCCGATGTTGAGCATGACCCGGTTCCAGCTGCGTGACAGCGGGTCGGCGCGGCCATTGGACTGGTGGTTCAGCGCGATACCGGTCATGCGCCCGCGCCAGCCACCGATCGAGTAGCCGTTGCGGAACACCATCATCACTTCCGGCTCATAATTGGTTTCGCGGAACGGGCGCGAATCCTCGCTGTTGTAGGCCTGCCAGCGCGAACTCTGGGTGTAGCCGGCCCAGATGTCGCCGTTGTCGCCGAACAGGTTCTCGACGATCTTGGTCTTGAAGCTGATCTGGAACTTCAGCTCGGCACTGTCGAGTACCTGCGGGGTGGTCACGCTGTTGGCCGGGTTCGGCGAGTGCGGCATGGTGTTGCGATCGCTGGTCCAGAAGGCGGGCAGCAGGTACACCGGCTTGTAGGCGCGCAGTTGGAACGGCCCCAGCTTGGAGTCCTCGGCCAGTTCCCAGCGGCTGTCCAGCAGCGAACCGCGGCCGGCGTTGGCCAGCGCGCTGTCCGGCGTTGCCGGGCGGAACAGGTCGCTCACCCGCTCGCGCAGCTTTTCCTCGCCCTGGCTCACGCGCGCGGTCTGCCGTTCTTCGCGGCGGGCCTGCGCAGCCGCTTCGGCGGCAGCATCAGCGGCGGCGGTAGCCTCCGGGGTATGCCCGAACAGGCGGTCATAGCAGGCCAGCCGGGCCGCGTCGGTGGTAATTGCCGCGCAGGCGGCCGGTGAGGCATCGGCGGTAGGCGCGAACTCCTGCGCAGCCAGCGGTGCACTGGCCAGGGCAAGCGCCAGCGGCGCCAGACGGGGAAACAGCGTGGGGAGGGTCATTGCAGCAGGCCCTTCGATGAATTCGGGAATCACACAGTGTGGCGGCTGTGCCGGATCGCGGCCAGCCCCACGGTTTATGCACGGTCACAGCGTGCGCGTGGCGTGAAGGCCAGGTGGCTCAGAAGAACCAGGCGAACGCGAACAGGCCCAGCATCGCGATCACAACCGCCAGTTTCAGTGCCAGGCCAAGCAGGATGCCGAGCCAGGTGGCCAGGCCGACCTTGGTTGAGCGGCCGAGTTCACGGGTGTGCCAGTACTCGCCGAGCAGGGCACCGACCAGCGGTCCCGCGAACAGGCCGATGGGCATGAAGAACAGGCCGACGATGCTGCCGACGAAGGTTCCCCACAGCGCCTTGCGGCTGGCGCCGACACGCTGCGCGCCGACAACCGTGGCCAGCACGTCCAGCAGCAGCGAAAGCAGGGTCAGTACCCCGAGCGCGACCAGGGTGGGCCAGCCGACGTGGGCGAAGCCGTCGGCCCAGGCGGCCAGCAGCAGTCCGATGAACACCAGCGGGATGCCCGGGAGGGCCGGCAGGATGATGCCGGCGATGCCTATCAGGACAAAAATGACCGCTAGCAGATACAAGATGAATGAGAGTCCCATGCTGTCCCGTATGGAGTCCGTTTTGGGGTTGACAGTGAAAGATTTTGCCAGTTGCTTTTTCGTTTTGGCCGGGTTAAGTTGCAGTCGCTGAGCTTGGCAAGGTCACCGTGGATCGTGGCCTGATGAAGCAAGATCTTCCCGATCCGCTGCATCGATGCACCTCGCTTCCCCCTTGCTTGTCAGCCGCCCACCAGGCGTTTCCAACAACAAGAGAGAGTCAAAGGGAGTTAGTGAGATGGCTGATCGCGAGACCGGTACCGTAAAGTGGTTCAATGATGCGAAGGGCTTCGGCTTCATCAGCCGCCAGAATGGCGAGGACGTGTTCGTGCACTTCCGCGCCATCGAGACCCAGGGCTTCAAGAGCCTCAAGGAAGGCCAGAGTGTGAGCTTTGAAGTCGTGCAGGGCCAGAAGGGCCTGCAGGCTGACAAGGTCCAGCCGATGTAACACCTGCCGTCCTCCGGCACGAAAAAGGCCCGCGCAAGCGGGCCTTTTTCTTGGCCTTTGGCCCGCTGCAGGTCAGCGCAGGATGACCTTGCCGTTGACCACGCGCACATAGGTGTTCTCACGGATGCCACCCAGGTCGCGCTGGTTGACCACGATGGTGCGGCCATCATCCATGCGCACGCTGATGTCGTAGGTATCGCTGGTCACATTCTTCTGGATCTGATTGCCGGCCAGGGCGCCACCGACCGCGCCTGCAGCGGCGGCAATGTTCTTGTTGCCACGGCTGCCACCGGTGTGGTCGGAGATTTCATGGCCGGCCACGGCGCCGACGATGCCGCCGAGGATCGCGCCGGTCGCACTGGGCGCGGTGCGGCCCGAGGGCACGGTGTTGATGCGGGTGACGATGCCACAGTCGGCGCAGCGGCCCTGGTTGTAGCCGCCGTTGTTGCCGTAGCCGCCGTTGTTATAGCCGTTGTTGTAACCACCGCCACTGTAACCGGGCGAGGTGGCACAACCGGCCAGCGCGAGGGTAGCGATGGCGCTGGCGGCGATGAGCTGGATCTTCATGGGGCGTCTCCTGGCCGTGAAGGCGGGTATGTTGGGTGGTACTGCGTCATGCAGCAGGGTGGACGAATCCTCTCCCTTCGAACGTGAACAACGCGCCAACCACGCACCTGATGCCCGGCTGCAGGATGAACGCGCCTCAGCGGAAATCCTGGTGGCAGGCCCGGCAATCGGCCTGCAGCGTTTCCACGAGCTGGGCCAAGGCCCTGCAGTCGCCTGGCGGTGCGGCCAGCGCCGTGTTGAGGTTGCCGCGAAGTCGGCTGGCGTGCTGCTGGAACTGCGTGCTGTCCTTCAGCCCGGGGAACGCCAGGTCCAGGTCATTGGACAACAGGCGTAGTGCCTGCAGCCGCGGCACGCTGTCGGCCAGGCTGCAGCGGTTCTGCTGCTGAGCCTGCTGCAGCAGCTGCGACTGCCGCTGCATCACCTGCATCAGGCTGTCCGGGAACGGGTCGCGACGCGCCTGCAGGGCGCGGCCCACCATTACCGTGGCGACCAAGCCGATCAGCAGGCCCAGGCACAGTACGAACAGGTAGCGATGGGCAGGGGACAGGCGGCGGGGCGGGCTGGCGTTCATGCGGGCTCTCCAGGCGTGCAACGGTGGGTTCGACGCCGACGTGCTTTGGGCGCTGGCACCTGCACGTTAAAATAGCCCGATGAACGAACAGGTCAAACAACGCTTCGCCGGCATCGAACGGCTGTATGGCGTGGGTGCGCTCGAGCGCCTGCAGGGCAGTCGCGTGGCGGTGGTCGGCATGGGCGGCGTCGGCTCGTGGGTGGTGGAGGCGCTGGCCCGTTCGGCGGTCGGTCATCTGACCCTGATCGATGCCGACGACATCTGCGTGTCCAACACCAACCGGCAGCTGCCGGCGATGGAAGGCAATTACGGGCGCAACAAGGCCGAGGCGATGGCCGAGCGCTGCCGTGCGATCAACCCGGGGATCGACGTCGACGCCGTGCAGGCATTCCTGACGATGTCCAACATGGCTGAGCTGCTGGACCGCGGGTTCGATCTGGTGATCGACGCCTGCGACAGCTTCCGGGTCAAGGTCGAGACGATCGCCTGGTGCCGTCGCCGCAAGCTGCCGCTGCTGACCGTCGGCGCTGCCGGTGGCCGCACCGACCCGACCCTGGTACGTATCCGCGATGTCTCGCGCACCGAGCACGACGCCATGCTGGCGCTGATCCGCAAGAAGCTGCGCAGCGAGTTCAACTTCCCGAAGAACGCCAAGCGCTATTTCGGCGTGCCGGCGGTGTATTCGCTGGAGAATGTGAAGTACCCGCAGGCCGATGGCAGCGTCTGCGGCATTCGTCCGAACCTGGGTGCCGATGCGGCGTTGAAGCTGGACTGCGGCGCCGGTCTGGGCGCGGCGACCCACATCACCGGCGCGTTCGCCTTTGCGGCGGTGGGCAAGGCGCTGGAGATGCTGCTGGAGCCGAAGAAGGCGAAAACCGAGGTGACCGAGGCCTACGCCGACGCGTGACGGTAGTGTCGGCCGCTGGCCGGCATCGGGTTCGTCGCGGTCGTTACAGCGTGCCGGCCAAGGTTGGCCCCCGCCTTTACGTTGCCGGCAGCGCGAACAGCCGCCGTGCATTCTCTGTCGTGGCCTGTGCCAGGGCCTCCAGCTCCATTCCGCGCAGCGCGGCCACGTGCCGGGCAATGGTTGCCAACCGTGCCGGTTCGTTGCGCTGGCCGCGGACCCCTGCGTCGGGCTGGTCGGGCGCGTCGGTTTCCAGCAGCAGCTGCTCCAGCGGCATCCCGCGTACCAGCCGTTGCAGGCGCTGCGCCCGCTCGTAGGTCAGCGGACCACCAAGACCCAGCAGGAAGCCGTGCCTGTGCAGTTGCGCGGCCTGTTCGGGGCTGCCGGAAAAACTGTGCACCACGCCGCGCAGGCCGCCGACGCGACGGATCGCGGCGATCACCGCATCCACCGCGCGTCGCGCGTGCACGATCACCGGCAGATCGAATTCTCGGGCCAGTTCCAGCTGGCCGATGAAATACGCCTGTTGAGCCTCGGCATCCAGTCCTTCGACGAAGAAGTCGAGGCCGCATTCGCCGATCGCGCAGGGGCGTTCGCGCTCGATCCACTGGCGCAGCAGTGGCAGGTGCCCAGGCTGGTGATCGGCCAGGAACATCGGGTGCAGGCCGAAGGCCGGGTACAGCCCGGGCGCCTGCTGGCAGACCTCGCGCAGTTTCGGCCAGCTGGCAGCGGTGACCGCTGGCACCACCTGTTGGCGCACACCCACGGCCTGCGCCCGCTCGATCACCGCGGCACGGTCAGGGTCGAACGCGCTCGCGTCGAGATGACAGTGGCTGTCGACCAGCACGCTCAACGCTGTTCCAGCGGCGGTGGCGTGGTGGCGTTGCGGCTCTTCCAGTTGGCCAGCAGCAGCGTGCCGAAGCCCAGCACCAGCTCATCGATGAACGGGATCGGGTCCGGGATGAACAGCGTCAGCACGAACAGGCCGGCGGTGAGCTTGAACAGGGTGGGGTAGCGCAGCCGGCGCGCCCACTGCAGTACTGGCAGCAGCATCGGGTTGGCCATGGCGGGGATCCTCGTGGGGAATATGCAAACGCTACCACGGGCCCTGCATTTCCCGATGCTGAATGGGTTACAGGAATGAGCAGGAAATGTGGAGATTCCGTTCAGGCAGCGCATGCTGCAATCTGTCCCGAGAACGTTGCGGATGGTCCGCAAGGAGCAGGTCATGAAAAGCACAACTACAACTGTCCTGGTCGCAGCGGGCGCGCTGCTGGTGGGTGGCATCGCCACCGCCGCCTTCATGAAGAGTGGCGACAAATCGCCCGACTCCATCAGCGCCGCAACCCCCAATGGCGAGTCGCGCCTGGTTGATGGCAACGCCACCGACGATGGCGTACGTGGTGACAAGCTCGACCCGTCGGCGCCGCGCGGGCTGGAATATGCCGATGTGCTGAAGGTCGACCCGATCACCGAGAAGCAGAAGGCCTATGCCACCGTGATCGGCACCGATCCGGTGCGCGAGACCTCCACGACCCAGACCCCGCACGAGGTCTGCCAGGACGTGACGGTGCAGGAGCGCCTGCCGGAGCGTGATGGCAACGTCGGCGGTACCGTGGTCGGCGCGGTGGTGGGTGGCCTGCTCGGCAACCAGGTCGGTGGCGGCAACGGCAAGAAGGCCGCGACCGCAGCCGGTGCGGTGGCCGGTGGCTTCATCGGCAACCAGATCGACAAGCGCCATGTGGGTGGTCGCGTGGTCAATCGTACCGAGCGCCAGTGCCACACCGAAACCGCAACGTCCGAGTCGAGCCGCGTCACCGGTTACAACGTGACCTATCGCAACGAAGACGGCACCACCGGCACCATGCGCATGGCCAGCAAGCCGGGCAGCCGCATCGCCATGGGTACCAATGATGTGGTGAAGGGCTACAACGTGACCTATCGCTATGATGGCGCCGAGAAGACCGTGCGCATGGACAACAAGCCGGCCAGCGATCGCCTGCCGGTGGTCGATGGCCAGCTGGTCACGCAGACCGCTGCTGCCGGCGCCACTGCGGCCACGCGCCAGTAATCCAGAACACCCTGCTGCACCCGACGGGCCGGCTCATGCCGGCCCGTTTCGTTGTGCGCACGGGCATTCATCCGTGGGGAAAGGGAATCGACCATGATGGATGCCCCCCTTCGACAAGGAGTCGGCATGAGCATCTTCGACCTGCGCCTGGAAACCGAGCGGCTGATCCTGCGCCCGCTGCTGCGCGAGGACTACGAACCGTACCTGGCATTCTGTGCCGACGAGGAAACGATGCGCACCCTGGGGGGTGTTCAACCGCCCTCGGTGGCATGGCGCGGCTTCTGCAGCCTGGCCGGCGCCTGGCAGCTGTTCGGCTTCTCGATGTTCAGCGTGATCGAGAAATCCAGCGGTGACTGGATCGGCCGGATGGGACCGTGGCAGCCGCAGGACTGGCCTGGAACCGAGGTCGGTTGGGGTATTCGGCATGCCAGCTGGGGCCGGGGCTATGCACCGGAAGCGGCGGTTGCCGCCATCGACTGGGCGTTCGACACGCTGGGCTGGGACGAGGTGATCCACACCATCGCCGAGAACAACGACAACTCGAGGGCGGTCGCGCGCAAGCTCGGCAGCACGCTGCTGCGCATGGGTGAATTGCCACCGCCGTACAACGACAAGCCGATGCAGATCTGGGGCCAGTCGCGCGAACAGTGGCGCCAGCGCCGTTCGCCGTTGTAGAGCCGAGCCCATGCTCGGCTGCATCTGGCGCACAGCAGCCGAGCATGGGCTCGGCTCTACAGATTGTCCGCATGCTGCATCCGCGCTTGGCATTCACCGGCGGGCTTGCCAGACTGCGTGCAGCTGGCCGCCGGCCGGATCCGAGGAATCAGGCAATGGTGGAAGAGCGCGTCCCGTTGACGGTGCATGGCATGTCGGTGTCCGGCAATTGCCACAAGGTCCGCCTGCTGCTGGAGCAGCTCGGCAGCCGCTACCGCTGGGTGGAAGTGGACAGTGCCCATGGCCAGACCCACACCGCCGAGTTCCTTGCGCTCAATCCCAACGCCAAGGTGCCGTTGATCGTCCGCGACGATGGCCGCGTGTTGACTGAATCCAATGCGATCATGTTCTGGTTGGCCGAAGGGACGCCCTACCTGCCTACCGACGGTTGGGAACGCGCGCAGGCATTGAGCTGGATGTTCTTCGAGCAGTACACGCACGAGCCATGCGTGGCGGTAGCGCGCTTCATCCGCGGCTGGACACCGCCCGATTCACCGCGCCGTTCTGAACTGCCACGCCTGCACGAGCGTGCCGCCACCGCGCTGGCCGTGATGGAGCAGCACCTGCGCGAAGCGCAGTGGTTCACCGGCAGCGCATACGGCATCGCCGACATTGCGCTGTTCGCCTATACCGACGTGGCAGGCGAGGGCGGCATCAGCCTGGCGCCCTTCCCGGAAGTGCGCGCCTGGCTGCAGCGCGTGCGTGCGCAGCCGCGCTTCGTGGCGATGCCAGCGGTGACCGCCGAGGTGCGCGCGCGCTTCGAGGCCGCCTGATCCCACAGGATAGCGCCCGGCGCTGCCGGGTGGAACGCAACAACGACACGGAGGGTGTTCGATGTTTGCTGTGGTTCCAGATCCGATTCCTGCGCGCATGCGCGTGCTCAACCGCGCCGAAGTGTGCGACGCCAATTTCCTCGACGCGGTGCGTGGCTGGCGAGGCACACCGCGCGCACGTCCTGCGCCGGACGCGCCGATCCTGCCGGGCAGCACGCTCAGCGCTGCGGCCTTCGGTGAGCTGTTCGATTCGCAGCTGGCCAGCCGCCAGCTGGACCTGATGGCGCGCGTATTGCGCGTGCAGAACAAGGTCTTCTATACCATCGGGTCGTCCGGCCATGAAGGCAACGCGCTGCTGGCGCGGGCCTGCCGGCATACCGACCCCGCATTCCTGCACTATCGCTCCGGCGCCTTCATGCTCGAGCGCTCGCGCCAGGTGCCGGGCATCGACCCGTTGCGCGATGCGGCGCTTTCATTCGCGGCCAGCGCCGATGATCCGGCCAGTGGCGGCCGGCACAAGGTGTGGGGCAGCAAGCCATTGTGGGTATTGCCGCAGACCTCGACCATCGCCTCGCACCTGCCGAAAGCGCTGGGCACCGCGCTGGCCATCGAGAGCGGCAAGCGGCTGGGCCATGCGCTTCCCATTCCGGCCGACAGCATCGTGCTGTGCTCGTTCGGCGACGCCTCGGCCAACCATGCCACTGCGCAGACCGCATTCAACACCGCGATGTGGGCGGCCTACCAGAAACTGCCGGCGCCAATCCTGTTCGTCTGCGAGGACAACGGGCTGGGCATCTCGGTGAAGACGCCGGACGGCTGGATTGCCGAGCGTTTCAGCCACCAGCCGGGGCTGGACTATTTCCTTGCCGATGGCCTCGACCTGGCCACCGGGCACGCCCAGGTGCAGGCCGCAGTGGACCACTGCCGGCGGACGCGGCGACCGACCTTCCTGCATCTGCGCACCACGCGCCTGATGGGCCACGCCGGCACCGACTTCGAGGTGGAATGGCGTGCATTGCCGGAATTGTGCGCGGCCGAGGCGCAGGATCCGCTGTTGCGCTCGGCGCAGATCGCGCTGGAATCGGGCTGGATGGATGCAGCCGCCATCGAAGTGGCCTACGAGACGATGCGCGCGCGCTGCATGGCCGCCGCTGCCGATGCCGAAGGCAGTGCGAAGCTGCAGTCGCTGCAGGAGGTCATGGCGCCATTGGCACCCTATACGCCCGCGGCGGTGCAGGCCGAAGCCCGGCGCGAGGTCGCCGACGAAGCGCGCGAGGCACTCTATGGCGGTGCCGAGGCCTTGCCGGAACGACAGGCGCCACGGCATCTCGCGATCCAGATCAACCACGGCCTGCAGGAACTGCTTGCGAAGTATCCGCAGAGCCTGCTGTTCGGCGAGGACGTGGCTCAGAAGGGCGGTGTGTACACCGTCACCAAGGATCTGCTGCGCCGCTTCGGCCCACGCCGGGTGTTCAACACGCTGCTGGATGAAACCATGATCCTGGGCATGGCGCAGGGCCTGGCCAACCTGGGCATGCTGCCGGTTCCGGAGATCCAGTACCTGGCCTACCTGCACAACGCCATCGACCAGCTGCGTGGTGAAGCCTGTTCGCTGCAGTTCTTCTCCAACGACCAGTACCGCAACCCGATGCTGGTGCGGGTGGCCGGGCTGGGCTACCAGAAGGGTTTCGGCGGGCACTTCCACAACGACAACTCGATCACCGCGTTGCGCGACATCCCCGGGCTGGTGGTCGGCTGCCCCTCGCGCGGCGACGATGCGGTGATGATGCTGCGCACGCTGGCTGCACTGGCGCGGGTGGATGGGCGCGTGGCGGTGTTCCTGGAGCCGATCGCGCTGTACATGAGCAAGGACCTGCACGAAGCGGGGGATGGCCAGTGGCTGTTCGACTACCCGGCACAGGGCCGGGCGCTGGTGCTGGGCGAGGGCCGGGTCTATGCACCGGAGGCCGGAGACCTGGTGATCTACACCTATGGCAATGGCGTGCCGATGGCGTTGCGCGCGGCGCGGGCGATCGAGCAGCAGCTGGGCTGGCAGGTGCGGGTGGTCGACCTGCGCTGGCTGGTACCGTTGGATGCCGGCTTCATCGCGGCCCAGGCCGCGAGCGCGCGGCGGGTGCTGGTGCTGGACGAAGGCCGCCACAGCGGCGGAGTGGGTGAGGGCGTGGTCACGGCGCTGGTCGAGGCCGGCTTTGGTCACCTGCCGCTGCGCCGCGTCTGTGGCGCCGACACCTACACGCCACTGGCAGGGGCAGCAATGTTCGGGCTTCCAAGCGACAATGCGGTGATTGGCGCCGCCCTCGACCTGGCGCAGGAACCCTGATGCATGTGTGGATTGGCGGGAATGTTGTTGCCGGCGCCGCTGGCGTCGGCCGAGGCGCTGCAGGCGCAGGCGCTGGCCATGGGCCAGGCGCTGCACCATCGCGGGCCGGATGATGGCGGCAGCTGGGTCGATGCCGAGGCGGGCATCGCGCTGGCGCATCGGCGCCTGAGCATCCTTGATCTGTCCCCGCTGGGCCACCAGCCGATGGCCTCGGCGGACGGCCGCTACGTGATGGCCTACAACGGCGAGGTCTACAATTTCGCGGCTCTGCGTGAACAGCTGGAGCCGCTGGGGCACACCTTCCGCGGCCATTCCGACACCGAAGTACTGCTGGCGGCGATCCTGCAGTGGGGCGTGGAAGATACCCTGCAGCGCTGCAACGGCATGTTCGCCATCGCGCTGTGGGACCGCCAGGATCGTTGCCTGTGGCTGGCCCGCGACCGCGTCGGCAAGAAGCCGCTGTACTACGGCTGGGCCGGCGACACGCTGGTGTTCGGTTCGGAACTGAAGGCGCTCTGGCAACACCCGGCGTTCGACAACGACATCGACCGCGATGCGCTCACCTTGCTGCTGCGGCTGGATTACATCCCGGCGCCGCACAGCATCCACCAGCGCTGCTACAAGCTGATGCCGGGCCGGGTGCTGCGGCTGGATGCAGCGGCTGTGGCCGCAGGCGCCGCGGCACACCGCCCGGAGCAGGCACAGCGCCCGTACTGGGATGCGCGCGCACGCATGCAGGCGGCGTTGGCCGCCCCGTTCCAGGGCCGCATCGAAGAGGCCGAGGAACAGCTGGACACGCTGCTGCGTGATGCGGTGGCGCTGCGCATGGTGGCCGACGTGCCGGTCGGCGTGTTCCTGTCCGGCGGCACGGACTCATCGCTGGTGGCGGCGCTGATGCAGGCGCAGAGCGGACAGCCGGTGCATAGTTTCAGTATCGGCTTCACCGACTCGGGACATGACGAAGCACCGCTGGCCAGGGAGCTGGCGGCTCACCTCGGCTGTGATCACACCGAGTTGTACGTCAGTGGCGCCGACGCGCTGGCCGTGGTGCCGCAGTTGCCGGCGATGTTCGATGAGCCTTTTGCCGATGCGTCGCAGGTGCCGACCGCGCTGGTCGCACGGCTGGCGCGGCAGGGCGTGACCGTCGCGCTGTCCGGCGACGGTGGCGACGAGCTGTTCTTCGGCTACACCCGGTATGTACGCGCGCTGCGCAACTGGCAGATGCTCGGACGCGTGCCGGGGCCGCTGCGGCGCTGGATGGGCGCACGCTCGCAGCAGCAGGGCGAGGCCTCGCGGACCGGTGGCCTGGCGGCGCTGCTGGCCGAGACCGGCGCACGTGGCATCGGCGACGTCTACCGCAACCGCATCTCGCGCTGGCGCGACCCGGCCGCGGCGGTGCCCGGCGCGCAGGCCGCCGGCAGCTTCTACGACCTGGCCGATCCGCTGCACGGCGCGGGGACACCGGCCGACGCGATGATGCTGGCCGATTTCGTGACCTACCTGCCCGATGACCTGTTGTGCAAGGTCGACCGGACCTCGATGGCGGTCAGCCTGGAGGCGCGCGCGCCATTGCTGGACTGGCGCGTGGCCGAGTTCGCCTGGTCGCTGCCGCTGGGCTTCAAGCGCAGTGAGACGACCAGCAAGGTGCTGCTCAAGCGCGTGCTGGGCCGTTACGTGCCGCATTCAATGGTGCACCGTCCCAAGCGCGGCTTCGGCGCACCGGTCAGTGACTGGTTGAAGGGCGACCTGCGGCCCTGGGCCGAGGACCTGCTGCAGCCGGCGCGGCTGGAGCGTGAGGGCGTGCTGTCGGCGGCGGCGGTGCAGCCGCTGTGGCAGCAGTTCCTGGGGGGGCAGCGCAAGTGGCATACCCACCTGTGGAACGTGCTGATGTTCCAGGCCTGGCAGGCGCATTGGCGGCAGGCGCGGACCGGCGTGACCGGCGGCTGATCTTCACCGGATGGCACGGGCCCGGCGACTAGGCTGGGCCTCCCGCACCGTGAGGAGTATGTCCCGATGTCCGTCCCCACCATCGCCGTGTTCGTTGGCAGCCTGCGCAGGGATTCCTGCAACCGCAAGCTGGCCCATGCGCTGGAGAAGCTCGCCGGTGATCGCGCGCGCTTCCAGTACGTGCAGATCGGCGATCTGCCGTTGTACGACCAGGATTTCGACGCCGATTATCCGCCGCAGGGCACCCGGCTGAAGGGCCAGGTGCGCGCCGCCGACGCGGTGCTGTTCGTGACACCCGAGTACAACCGGTCGGTGCCTGGCGTGCTCAAGAACGCCATCGATATCGGATCGCGCCCGTACGGTGACAGTGCGTTTGCCGGCAAGCCGGCGGCGGTGATCGGCGCCTCCATCGGCCAGATCGGTACCGCCGTGGCCCAGCAGCACCTGCGCAACTGCCTGGCCTTCCTGGACATGCATGTGCTGGGCCAGCCCGAGGCATTCATCCACTTCAAGGACGGCCTGATCGATGCCGACGGCACGATCCACAACGAAGGCACACAGAAGTTCCTGCAGGGTTACGTGGACCGGTTCCTGGCGTTGATCGCAGTGCACGTCAAGGGCGATTGACGCCTGCGGGGTCAGAGTCCCCTGCGTCGAAGGGGATCCGACCCCGAGCGTTGATCTGCGATAATGTCCCGCTCGGGCGCCGCAACGGCGTCCGTCGCAGGCAGTGCGACGCTCTCACGCCAGTCTGGCCAGGTACCGGCGGATATCCCCCGTTTTCCCACGGCTTATCCACAGGTTTGTCCATGGCTGCCGGGGTCGGCACATGCCTACACTCATCTGGTCCACTTTTGCAGGAAACACCGCAGCATGTCCGCTCGTCCCGGCTTCCGTTCCAACCGCAGAGAGCGCGGTGATGGCTTCGATCGCGATCGCGACGAGTCGCGCATCGACCAGTTGCGGGTACCGCCCCATTCGGTGGAAGCCGAGCAGGCGGTGCTGGGTGGCCTGATGCTGGCGCCCGAGGCGTATGACCGTGTCAACGACCAGCTGACCGAAAGCGACTTCTATCGTCGCGATCACCAGATGATCTATCGTGCGATCCGCGAGCTGTCCGAGCGCGAACGGCCGTTCGATGCGGTAACGCTGGGCGAGTGGTTTGAATCGCAGGGCAAGATGGAACTGGTGGGGGACGGCGCCTACCTGATCGAACTGGCCAGTACCACGCCGTCAGCTGCCAACATCGTGGCCTACGCCGAGATCGTGCGCGACAAGGCGGTGCTGCGGCAGCTGATCCAGGTCGGCACCGACATCGTCAACGACGGTTTCCAGCCGGAGGGGCGTGACAGCAGCGAGCTGCTGGCCTCGGCGGAAAAGAGCGTGTTTGCAATCGCCGAACAGGGTGCGCGTGGCCGTACCGATTTCGTGGCCATGCCCGGTGCACTGAAGGATGCCTTCGAGGAGCTGCGCAACCGCTTCGAGAACGGCGGCAACATCACCGGCCTGCCGACCGGTTACAACGATTTCGATGCGATGACCGCTGGCCTGCAGCCGACCGACCTGATCATCCTCGCGGCGCGCCCGGCAATGGGCAAGACCACCTTCGCGCTGAACATCGCCGAGTACGCGGCCATCAAGTCGAAGAAGGGCGTGGCGGTGTTCTCGATGGAAATGTCGGCATCGCAGCTGGCGATGCGCCTGATTTCCTCCAACGGCCGCATCAACGCGCAGCGCCTGCGTACCGGCCAGCTGGAAGATGAGGACTGGAGCCGCGTCACCAGCGCGATCAAGATGCTGAAGGAGACCAAGATCTTCATCGACGACACGCCGGGCGTGTCGCCTGAAGTGCTGCGTTCCAAGTGCCGCCGCCTCAAGCGCGAGCATGACCTGGGCCTGGTGGTGATCGACTACCTGCAGCTGATGAGCGTGCCGGGCAACAGCGAGAACCGCGCGACCGAAATCTCGGAAATCTCGCGTTCGCTGAAGGGACTGGCCAAGGAACTGAACGTGCCGGTGATCGCGCTTTCCCAGCTCAACCGCTCGCTGGAAACGCGTACCGACAAGCGCCCGGTGATGGCCGACCTTCGCGAATCGGGCGCAATCGAGCAGGACGCGGACATGATCGTGTTCATCTACCGCGACGACTACTACAACAAGGAAAACTCGCCGGACAAGGGCCTGGCCGAAATCATCATCGGCAAGCACCGTGGTGGCCCGACTGGCTCGTGCAAGCTGAAGTTCTTCGGTGAGTACACCCGCTTCGACAACCTGGCCCACGATTCGGTCGGTTCGTTCGAATAACGGTCACGCCGGCCGCTGGCCGGCAACCGCCACCGGGCGCTGAGAGCCAAGGCACCGGCAGGAGCCACTGTCAGCGCGGGTTCCATGCGGTCGCCACGAAGCGCAGCCGGGCGTGGGCGTGGCGTTGCACTGCGCTGGATCGGTTTCATCGCCCCCAGCCCGGTTTCGTCGCAAACCGTTTGCCGGCGCCAGGGCAGGGCGCCAAGGTGTTCGCAGGCGGCAGGGTGCCGCCCCAAGGAGACCGTGATGAAGACCCTGTTCGCGCTCGGCGTGTGGTGCCTGCTGTTCGTACTGTGCTGGCCGCTGGCGATCCTCGCCCTGATCGCCTGGCCGTTCGTGTGGCTGCTGAGCCTGCCGTTCCGACTGGTCGGCATCACCTTCTCGGCGCTGTTCGCGTTCCTGCGCGCGCTGTTCATGCTGCCCGCGTGCCTGCTTGGTGGCCGGGCGGTGCCCGCATGAGGGCGGTGGTGCTGGTCGGTCTGGCCCTGTTGGCCGGCCCGGTACTGGCCGCACCTCCAGCACTGCCTTCGGTGTGGCTGGAGCGCCAGCAGGCAGCCGGTGCCGACGAAGCGAATGCTGCGGGGGCGAAGCCTCTGGCGGTACCCGAGGCCAGGGAGCGCTGCCGGGTCACCAAGGAATGGAAGGTCGGCGAGACGGTGGTGCAGCATCGGGTCTGTGAGGATCCACCGAAGAAGCCGGCTGGAAAGGCGTAGCGCCGAGCCCATGCTCGGCTAGGCCATCACGGACCACCAAATGCGCAGCCGAGCGTGGGCTCGGCTCTACACCAGGGCAGCCAACAAAAAACCCCGCCGAGGCGGGGTTTTTCTTCTGCAGGTGAGTGCCGACCAACGGTCGGCACCTACCATGATGCAGATCAGTTCGCTTTGTGGATGGCGCGCTTGCTGACCGCCATCGCGGCGTCGTGGATCACTTCCGACAGCGACGGGTGGGCGTGGCAGATGCGGGCCAGGTCATCGGCTGAGCCGCTGAACTCCATGGTCAGCACGCCTTCGTGCACCAGTTCGGAGACGTTGGCGCCAACCAGGTGCATGCCGAGGATGCGATCGGTTTCGGCATGGGCCAGGATCTTCACGAAGCCGGCCGGCTCGATCATCGCCACTGCACGGCCGTTGGCGGCGAACGGGAAGCTGCCGGCCTTGTACGGAATGCCTTCGGCCTTCAGCTGGGCTTCGGTCTTGCCGACCCAGGCCAGTTCCGGCTCGGTGTAGATGACCCACGGGATGGTGTCGAAGTTGACGTGGCCCGGCAGGCCGGCGATCAGCTCAGCCACCGCGATGCCTTCCTCGAAGCCCTTGTGCGCCAGCATCGGGCCGCGCACGCAGTCGCCGACCGCCCACACGCCGTTGACGCCGGTGTGGCAGTGCGCATCGACTTCGATCTGACCACGCTCGTTGATCTTCACGCCGGTGCCTTCGGCCAGCAGGCCCTTGGTGGCGGCGCGACGGCCGACGGCCACCAGCAGCTTGTCCACGGTCAGGGTCTTTTCGCCTTCCGCGTCGGTGTAGGTGACGATGACTTCCTTCTTCTTGCCCTTGCCGGTGATCTCGGTCTTGGAGACCTTGGCATTGAGCTTGATGTCCAGGCCCTGCTTCTTGAATTCCTTGGCAGCGGCCTTGGCCACCTCGGCGTCGGCAGCCGCCAGGAACTCCGGCATGGCTTCCAGGATGGTCACTTCAGCGCCCAGGCGCTTCCACACGCTGCCCAGTTCCAGGCCGATCACGCCGGCACCGATCACCGCCAGGCGGTTCGGCACTTCGGTGAAGTCCAGGCCGCCGACGTTGTCGACGATGGTCTCGCCGTCGAACTTGGCGAACGGCAGTTCGATCGAATCCGAACCGGCCGCGATGATGACGTTGGTGCCCTTCAGCTCGACTTCCGAACCGTCGTGCTGCTTCACCTTGACCACGTTGCCCGGCTGCAGCTGGCCGAAGCCGTAGTAGGCGGCGACCTTGTTGGCCTTGAACAGCATGCCGATGCCGCCGGTGAACTGCTTGACGATCTTGTCCTTGCGGCCAATCATCGCCTCGACGTCGATCTTGGCATCCTTGAAGCTGATGCCGTGGTCGCCAAAGATGTGGCCCATGTTCCAGAACTGGCGCGAGGAATCCAGCAGCGCCTTGGACGGGATGCAGCCCACGCGCAGGCAGGTGCCGCCGAGGGCCGGCTTGCCGTCCTTGCCCAGCGCTGCGTCGATGCAGGCGGTCTTCAGGCCCAGCTGGGCCGCGCGGATGGCAGCGTGGTAACCGGCCGGGCCGGCACCGATGACGACGACGTCGAATTGTTCAGCCATTGAATTATTCCTTGATGCATTACCAGAACCCCTCCGCGCAGGCGCGGAGGGGCGGGAGGTTTCTTACAGGCCGAACAGCATGCGGCCCGGGTTTTCCAGCTGGTTCTTGATGTCCACCAGGAACTGCACCGAGTCCTTGCCGTCGATGATGCGGTGGTCGTAGGACAGCGCCAGGTACATCATCGGCGCGATCACGACCTGGCCGTTCTGGGCGATCGGACGCTCCTTGATGGCGTGCATGCCCAGGATGGCGCTCTGCGGCGGGTTGATGATCGGGGTCGACAGCAGCGAGCCGAAGGTGCCGCCGTTGGTCACGGTGAAGGTGCCGCCCTGCAGTTCTTCCAGGCCCAGCTTGCCGTCACGTGCCTTCTTGGCGTAGTCGGCGATGGTCTTCTCGATGTCGGCGAACGACATGCGCTCGACGTTGCGCAGGACCGGCGTGACCAGGCCCTTCTCGGTCGACACGGCGATCGAGATGTCCGAGTAGCCGTGGTAGATGATGTCGTCGCCGTCGATCGAGGCGTTGACCAGCGGGAAGCGCTGCAGCGCGTTGGCAGCGGCCTTCACGAAGAAGCTCATGAAGCCCAGCTTGATGCCGTGGGCCTTGACGAACTCGTCCTGCAGCTCCTTGCGCGCCGCCGACACCTTGGACAGGTCGACTTCGTTGAAGGTGGTCAGCATGGCGGTGGAGTTCTTCGACTCCATCAGGCGCTCGGCGATGCGCTTGCGGATGCGGGTCATCGGCACGCGTTCTTCCGGACGTGCGCCACCGGCCTTGCCGGCGCCGCCGTTGCGGGCGAAGTTGACGATGTCTTCCTTGGTCACTGCACCACGACGGCCGGTGCCGTCGACGTCGGCCGGGTTCACGCCTTCGGTGATGGCGGTGAAGCGGGCGCCCGGCGGCAGGGTGTCGGCGGCCGACTTGGCAGCCGGAGCCGGAGCGGCGGCCGCGGCCGGAGCAGCGGCGGCCGGTGCGGCTTCAGCCTTCTTCTCTTCAGCGGCCGGAGCCGGAGCCGCAGCCACGGCGCCTTCTTCGATGATCGCCACGACCTGGCTGGAGGTCACGGTATCGCCTTCCTTGAACTTGATTTCCTTCAGCACGCCGTCAACCGGCGACGGCACTTCCAGCACGACCTTGTCGGTTTCCAGGTCAAGCAGGTTTTCGTCGCGCTTGACGGCGTCGCCCACCTTCTTGTGCCAGGTGGCGATGGTGCCGTCGGCGACGGATTCGGGCAGTACCGGGGCTTTGACTTCGGTGGCCATTGCGGGAGCTTCCTGGTTTGTCTTCTAAATAGGGGGAGGATTATTCAGCGAACGTGTCGTTGAACGGGTTGACCAGTGCGTCGGCAATCAGCTGCTGCTGCTCGCGGACGTGGTCAGCCATGTGACCGGCAGCCGGCGACGCCGAACGTGCGCGACCGGCGTAGTGCAGGTTCTGGCCATCGGCCAGGCAGAACTGCAGGTGGTGGCGGATCTGGTACCACGCGCCCTGGTTCTGCGGTTCTTCCTGCGTCCACACCACGTCGGTGGCCTTGCCGTACTTCTTCAGCTCGGCAGCCAGCAGCGCACGCGGGAACGGATACAGCTGCTCCACGCGGATGATCGCCACGTCGTCCTGGCCACGCTTGGTCTGGTCTTCCAGCAGGTCGTAGTAGACCTTGCCCGAGCACAGCACCACGCGCTTGACCTTCCTGGCATCGGCATTGGCGTCGCCGATCAGGTGCTGGAACTCGCCATTGGCCAGTTCGTCCAGGGTCGACACGGCCAGCTTGTGGCGCAGCAGCGACTTCGGCGACATCACCACCAGCGGCTTGCGGGTGGTCATGTGCAGCTGGCGACGCAGCATGTGGAAGGCCTGCGCCGGGGTCGACGGCACGACAACCAGCATGTTCTCCAGGGCGCACAGCTGCAGGAAGCGCTCCAGGCGCGCCGAGCTGTGTTCCGGGCCTTGTCCTTCATAGCCATGCGGCAGCAGCAGGGTCAGGCCGGAAATGCGGCCCCACTTGGCTTCACCGGCGGCGATGAACTGGTCGATCACCACCTGGGCACCGTTGGCGAAGTCGCCGAACTGGCCTTCCCAGATGCACAGCGTGTTCGGATCGGTGGTGGAGAAACCGTACTCGTAGGCCATCACCGCTTCTTCGCTCAGCAGCGAGTCGATGACGGTGGCCTTCTCCGGCGAATCCACCAGCTGCCGCAGCGGCATGTAGTAGTTGTCGGTCTTCTGGTCGTGCAGGATCGCGTGGCGGTGCGTGAACGTACCGCGGCCGACGTCCTGGCCGACCAGGCGCAGCGCATGGCCTTCGTCGAGCAGGGTGGCGTAGGCCAGGTTCTCGGCAAAGCCCCAGTCGCCCGGAATCTCGCCGGCGGCCATCTTGCGGCGGTCGTCGTAGACCTTGGCCACGCGCGAGTGCAGCTGCACTTCGTCCGGGATGGTGTTGATCAGCTTGGCCAGCTCGACCAGCTTGTTCTTCTCGACCTTGGTCGAGACCGGATCGGACAGCTTGCCTTCCAGCAGCTTCGGCCAATCGACGAACAGCGGGCTGCTCGGCGGGGTCTTCTCGACCTTGGCCAGCTCGGTGGTCACTTCACCCGCGTCCAGCTTCTCACGGTAGGCATCGACCATGGCCTTGCCGGCACCGGCGGCGATCACGCCCGCCTTTTCCAGCTGCTCGGCATACATCTCGCGGGTGGTCGGGTGCTTGCGGATCACCTGGTACATCAGCGGCTGGGTGATCGCCGGCTCGTCGGCCTCGTTGTGGCCCCAACGGCGGTAGCACATCAGGTCGATGACCACGTCCTTGGCGAACTTCTGGCGGAACTCGAAGGCCAGCTGCGCGGCGAACACGACGGCTTCCGGATCATCGCCGTTCACGTGCAGCACCGGGGCGGCGATCATCTTCGCCACGTCGGTGGCATAGCGCGTGGAGCGCGTATCCAGCGGGTTGGAAGTGGTGAAGCCGACCTGGTTGTTGACCACGATGTGCACGGTGCCGCCGACGGCGAAGCCGCGGGCCTGCGACATCTGGAACAGCTCCATGACCACGCCCTGGCCGGAGAAGGCCGCGTCGCCGTGGATCAGGATCGGCATGACCTGCTTGCGTGCGGTGTCCTTGCGGCGCTCCTGGCGCGAACGCACGGAACCGGCCACGACCGGGTCGGCGATTTCCAGGTGCGACGGGTTGAACGCCAGTGCCAGGTGCACCGGGCCACCGTCGGTGGCCACGTCGGCGGAGAAGCCCATGTGGTACTTCACGTCGCCGGCCGAAGCGTGCTCGTCGTGTTCGAACTTGCCTTCGAATTCGTCGAACAGCTTGCGGGGGTTCTTGCCCAGGGTGTTGACCAGCACGTTCAGGCGGCCGCGGTGGGCCATGCCGATCACCACGTCCTTGACGCCATCCTTGCCGGCGCTGCGGATGATGGTGTCCATCATCGGGATCAGCGAGTCGCCGCCTTCCAGCGAGAAGCGCTTCTGGCCGACGTACTTGGTGTGCAGGTAGCGCTCCAGGCCTTCGGCCGCAGTCAGGCGCTCCAGGGTGCGGCGCTGGGTGTCAGCGTCCAGCTGGTAGTTGCCACCGGCCGCTTCCAGCTTCTTGTAGATCCACTGGCGCTGCTCGACCTCGGAGATGTGCATGAACTCCGCGCCGATCGAGCCGGTGTAGGTCGCCTTCAGGCGTGCGAGCAGGTCGCGCAGCTTCATGCGCGGCTGGCCGCCGACGCCGCCGGTGCTGAACTCGCTGTTGAGATCGGCATCGGACAGGCTGTGGAACGGCAGGCCCAGGTCCGGGGTGTTGACCGGCGCGGCCAGGCCCAGCGGATCGAGGCGGGCGTCCAGGTGGCCGCGCGAGCGGTAGGCGGTGATCAGACGACCGACATTGCGCTCGCGCTCGTCGCCCGCACCGGTGCCGGTGCCAGCTTTCAGCGCATCCTTGGCCGCGTCCGCGATGTGGGAGATGACGGCCGAGTGCGGAATGTCACCTGCTTCGCGGCCCTTGAAACCGTCGAAGTAGGTTTTCCATTTGGGATCGACACTATCCGGGGAGACCAGGTACTGCTCGTACAGGTCCTCGACATAGGAGGCGTTGCCGCCGGCGAGTTGCGAAGATTGCGCAAACTGCTTCAGTTGATTGTCCACGATGGAGGGTGTTGATTCGCTTTGTGGGGTATGGCTTCAGAAGGACCCGGCAGGAAGATGAATAGCCCTGCGCGGGCGCGTTCAAACAGCCAAATTGTACCCCCAACCGGACACGAAGGGGCACCACCACAGGTATCCCGCGTCCGCTGGTGCCGGTTCCAGACAGGTTGGGTCAGCGGTGCCGGCTCAGATGCCGAGCGCGCGCAGTTCGCTGCAATCGCGCGAACGGTCCCAGACGCGCTGCAATTGCTGCTCGAACGGCTGCGAACGTGCCGGCAGCGCGATGCCGGCCTCGCCGTCGAGGCGATGGCCGATCAGACGAAAGTAGAAGTCGCCCGCATCGTTGAGCAGGCAGGCCGAGGCCAGCGCGCGGTCGACCGGATCGCTGACCTTGCGGAACTGGATCACGCTTGGCAGGCGCTGGGCCAGCGCCAGCAGCGGTGCCCCGGCAGAGGCGATCGCAGCGGCATCGTGCACGATCACCCGCAGCTGCTTGTCATGGCGGGCGGTGACGAAGCGGCGCAGGGCGGCCTGTACCGGGGGCGCGTCGAGCAGCCCCGGGTCCAGCTGGCGGCTGTGCAGCCACAGCTGGCGACGGGCGCGGTGGATGATGGCTGTGGTGATGGCCACCGCCTCGGCGCGGCGGTCGATCGCGCTGGCCGCGCCCAGCCGGCGGCGCATCTGCTGGTGGCCGATGCCGGCCTCCTCGAACACCTCGCCTTCAGGCAGGAAGCCCTGGCGGGCATAGAATTCGCGGGCGGGCAGCTGGGCGTGCAGGTGCAGCTCGGCCAGGCCGAGCCTGCGCCCGGCCTCGACCAGTGCCTCCAGCAGGGCCTCACCGACCCCGTGGCTGCGATGGCTGGCCAGCACGGCCATGCGGCCGATGCGGCCGTCCGGGGCCAGCCGACCGGTGCCGACCGGCTGGTTGTCACTGTCCAGTGCCAACACATGGACGCTGACCGGGTCCAGCGCATCGCGTTCCAGTTCCGCGGCGATGCCCTGTTCCTGCACGAACACGCGTTGGCGCACGTCGTGGATGGCAACGTGGGCGTCGGCGTGGCTGACCTGCTGGACCCGGATCATGGCGGCGGCTCAGACGCGGCCGGCGTCGCTGTCGTCTTCCTCGTCGTCCTCGAAGTTGACGATGACCTCGATGCCATCGTCGTGCACGGTCACGGAGTGGACATCGTCGGACACCGCATCGGCGTCGATCGCGTCGACGCGGTCACGGCCTTCGACCACTTCGCCGAGCACCACGGCGTCTTCGCCGTCGTCCTCGTCTTCAGCGTCATACACCTCGTTCGGATCGATCAACTGGAACACGCCACTGACCAGCAGTTGCTGGAGCACAGCACGGCCCTTGTCGGACAGGCCGCGATAGGCGGCGGCGTCGAGCTGCTCGGCATCGGCCAGGCGCTGGGCGTCCTTCACCGGCAGCGCGAAGTCCTGACCGCTGACGTACAGGCTGGCACCGCGTTTGGCCCGGCGCCAGGCCAGGCGTGCCCAGGGGTGGCGCTGCAGCAGCAGGCCGGAGGCCAGCGCCTGGACCACTTCCTCCGGTGCCGGTGCAGCCTGGTGGGCCATCACCTCGCCGGCGGCGCGGTAGGTGGTGATGAAGCGACCGAACCAGTCACCCAGCTTGTCCGGATCGTTCATGCGGATGGCGTTGAGCGCGGTGATCACCCGCGCCATCGCCACCGTGTCGATTTCGTTCGGGTCGGCCGGCACCTTGAGGTCGGCATCCTGGTAACGGATGTTCTCGTCGGCATCGGCGATCAGGGTGTCCAGGTAGTCGCTGATCAGTTCGGCCGAGGACGGCGCGCGCATGCCGAAGGAGAACGTCAGGCAGGGATCCTCGGCGACGCCGTGGTGCGGCACGTTCGGCGGCAGGTACAGCATGTCGCCCGGCGCCAGCACCCAGTCGTGGGTCGGCTTGAACACCTTCAGCAGCTTCAGTTCCACGTCCGGGCGGAAGCCCAGCGGTGGCTGCCTGCCCTTGATCGATTCGCTGGCGTCGATCTGCCAGCGGCGGTGGCCGTGGGCCTGCAGCAGGAACACGTCGTACTGGTCGACATGGGCGCCGACCGAGCCGCCGGTGGCGGCGAAGCTGATCATCACGTCATCCATGCGCCAACGCGGCAGGAAGCTGAAGTGCTCGATCAGGGCGCGCACGTCCGGATCCCACTTGTCCACGTCCTGCACCAGCAGGGTCCAGTCGTGGTCGGGCAGGGCGGGGAACACGTCTTCCTGGAACGGGCCGGTGCGCACGCGCCAGCCGTCCCGGGTCTTGTCGTGCTCGATCAGGCGCGCCAGCACGCCTTCCTCGCAGGCCAGCCCGGCCAGGTCTTCCGGCTGCACCGGGGTCTGGAAGTTGGGGAAGGCGTTGCGGATCAGCAGCGGGCGTTTCTGCCAGAAGTCGCGCAGGAAGGTGGCCGGCGCCATGCCCAGCGGCTGGCCGGGGCGGGCGGTGACTTCGATGAGGGGGGCGGAGGACTTGCGGGCGGCCATGGGGAATCCTTGCAGCGGAAAGCGGGAGGGGCGGCGCGGCGGGCCGCCAAGGAGTCCATTGTCCGCCGTTCGTGGGGATTGCGCACGTGCGGTGGTTTGTCGCGGGGTTCCGGCCAACGGCGGAGCCCCTTGTGGCGACATCTTGGTAGGGTCGACTGTTAGTCGACCGGCTTCATGGGCTTGGCCGGGCGGGTGGGCTGCGCGGGGGACGCTGCAAGTACGTCCATGTAAGCTCGATCGCCGCATCCATGCGGCTCACGCCCCCGCACAGCCCACCCGCCCGGCCCCTGACAATTTCCTGCGCGGCCCGCCACGGAATGGAAGAAGAAAAGCAAGGCAAAAGCGGATCGCGCGCTGCGCTTGCTCGTGTAGAGCCGAGCCCGCGCTCGGCTTGCCGTTGCCCACGTCCCAAAGCAGCCGAGCACGGGCTCGGCTCTACAAAAGACCCTCAAACAAAGAGGGACGCGGCGAAGCCGCGTCCCTCTTTCAAATTCCGTCCCGACAACCCAATGCTCTTCGATCCGTCACCGGGAATCTGTCAGAGGTGGGGCGGGTTGGGTTCGCGGGGGTGTCTGATCTGGCCCCCTGAAAACGGACGCCATGAAGCCGTTTCAGGCGGCAGCCCGGAGCTGCCGGGCGTAGTTGTTAGGCGAGTGGTAGCCCAGCGCCGAGTGTAGCCGGGCTGGATTGTAGAA